>JAIQGB010000298.1 GCA_020072905.1 Terriglobia bacterium
GATGGGGTAGATGTCCTCGTACTTCTTGGGGGGATTCTCGGCGTACTGGACGGTTCCGTCGGGACGCCACTGAAACCATTCCGGGTGTTCTTTGACCCACGGGTGGTCCGGCGCGCAATGGAAGGCAATGTCCAGAGCGATCTCCATCCCCATCCGCTGGGCGCTTGAGACGAGCCGCTGGAAGTCCTGCAAAGTTCCCAGCTCCGGATGGATGGCCTTGTGCCCTCCCGCCTCCGACCCAATCGCCCAGGGGCTTCCCACGTCCTCCGGCGTGCACACGGGACTGTTGTTCTTGCCCTTGCGGTGAGTGTGGCCGATGGGATGGATCGGGGGGAGATAGAGCACGTCGAATCCCATGCCAGCGATATAGGGCAGGCGCCCGATGCAATCTTCGAAGGTGCCGTGGCGGGCGCGGTTCGTGGTGCATGAGCGTGGGAACATCTCGTACCAGGAACCGAATCTCGCCCTCTCACGCTCTACCACGATTTCGAGTTCCTTTTCGTAAGATGCCTGGAACCGACGGTCGGGATACTTGTTCACGGTGGCTGCCAGGGTTTCATCCAGGGCAAGCCGCACCGCACCCGCAAGATTCCGCTCGCGCAGCGTCCGAACGGCTGTGGTCCATTCCAGGAGTTTCTTCCGGTCAGCATCCGGGGCGCGTTGTGCGGCCTGCTCGATCAACTTCACTCCAACCAGCAAATCCACGGAGACGTCCTGCTTGGCCTCCACCTTCTTCTGGAAATCTCTTCGCCACGATCGGAAGCGGTCGATCCATGCCTGAAGGGTGTAATAGTGGGACCCGATGGTCTCGACGGGAAACGCTCCTCTCCACAGGTCCAGCCCGGGCTCCAAGAGCTCCATGGGGGCTTCCCGCCAAGCTTCATCGCGTGCACTCCGATGGCGGAGCACGGCGCAAAGAGCATCGTGTCCGTCCACGTAGATGTTCGCTCTGACGACGACTCCCTCGCCCACTGTCCGTTTGACGGGAAACCGTCCCCCGTCGATCTGCGGTTCGACGTGGTCGATGACGACGCGGGAGGACGGCAGCGTCGGGGCGTTGCCTGGGAAGTTATTCTCCATCCTCCTCCTCCGGTTCTCGGCGATCTGGGCGAAACGACTTCCGCTATCTTTTCGCCGCGCCGTGGACTTGGCGATAAATGAGGCGACTGCTTGCCTGCCCGAAGGGGCACGACGAAACTGCGACAAGAGAGTTGGACAGCCGCCCCACAAAAAAATACCACAGGGATGTTTGCCGGAGCAAAAGACTTCGCAGGGCGGCGTACTTGGTGGCTGCCTCGATGCCTGATAGAATGACCGGGAAAGTTTGGCGAGGATGGTTTGCCAGGGGCAGTTTCCCTGCAACGCTTCACCTCTGACGAGGAATTGCTGACCGCTTTTCGAATGGGTTTCTTCGGCTCGGCAAAAAGCAGGAAGATCAAGCCCGTCAAGCGGCTTGTTGGCACGGTGGAGATGCCGGGCGACAAGTCGATCTCGCACCGCTACGCCATGCTTGGGGCGATCGCCGAAGGCCCGAGCGAAATCCATTTCTTTGCTTCGAGCGCCGACTGCCAGAGCACCCTCGACTGCCTGAAGAAGCTTGGCGTCACAATCGACCGCCGCGAGAACGTTGTAACCATTCAGGGCGCGGGCCTTGCGGGGCTCAAGCCTTCCCTACAAGCGCTCGACGCCGGCAACTCCGGCTCGACGATGCGCATGCTCGCCGGCATCCTGGCGGGACAGCATTTTCGGACCGTCATCGGCGGGGACGCTTCGCTCTCGCGAAGACCCATGAAACGCGTCATCGATCCGCTCACCCAGATGGGCGCGCGGATTGAGTCGGCAGAAGGTTACCTGCCGCCGCTCGAGATCGAAGGTGGGACACTCCGGCCCATCCGCTATGAACTGCCCGTGGCGAGCGCGCAGGTGAAGTCCGCCGTGCTACTCGCGGGCCTCTACGCCGAAGGCGAAACGACCGTGGTCGAGCCCTTCGCGACGCGTGACCACACTGACATCGCCCTCGAGCAGATGGGCGCGGATATCGGCCGCCACCGGCGGACTATCGCGGTGCGTGGTTGTGCGCGCCTGGAGGGGAAAAAGGTCTATATTCCGGGCGACATTTCCTCCGCGGCTTTCTTTCTGGTGGCCGGGCTGCTCGTGCCGGAGTCGAACCTGGTGATCCGCAACGTGGGCCTCAATCCCACCCGCACCGCCATCCTCGACGTGCTGGCGACCATGGGCGGCCGGGTGAAGGTTTTGAACGTCGAGATGCTCAATGGTGAGTTGCTGGGCGATCTGCACATCGAACCCGGCACCTTGAAGGGCGGGGAAATCGCTCAGGAATCGGTTCCGGGGCTGATCGATGAGTTGCCGGTGTTATCGGTTCTGGGCACGCAGACGGAAGAAGGTCTCTGGTTTCACGGCGCCGCGGAATTGCGCGTCAAGGAGAGCGACCGCATCGCCGTGGTGGCTGCAAACCTGCGGCGCATGGGCGCGAAGGTCGAGGAGTTCCCCGACGGGCTGCGTGTGGCGGGCCGGCAGAAGCTGCGCGGCGCGGAGATCAACACGCAGGGCGACCATCGCATCGCCATGGCCTTTGCGGTCGCGGGCCTTGTCGCCGAAGGGACTACCGTCATCCGGGACAGCGGCTGCGTGGATGTTTCCTTCCCGAAATTCTTTGACACCCTGGAGAGAGTTGCCGAGTAAGAGCCCTGGCCTTGGCTCCTCGTTCTTCTACAGGCAGGTGAGGGAGGCGACTGAAAAGGCCTCCGCACCCTCACCGCAATCTGCATATTTCCCGTCAGTTGACCGAGAGGGCTATGTGTCGCGCACGAGCGAGCGGTGCCAGCGGCTTGAGGTGTGCGGGGCGCGCCGGCGGGCGAATGAGGTGCGTGGTGGTCCTGTGCGCCTCGTCCGCTGGCGGGGCGGGCGGAGCAGGAGTTGCTTGGTGGCCCGGAGGGGATCCCGCAGGCCCTCCGCCGTAAGGCGGACCGCCCTTCCCGACCGCTCCGCTGATCGTGGGCGTTCCACTTTCCTTGTTCACTTTCAATCCCTGAAAGCCGCATTCGACATCGCCGTGGGGCGAGCTGGCGTCGACCTGGAAGTTGGCCTTCGCCGGTACCTCCAACTCGATCCCGCCCTTATTCACTTCGACGTTGACCGGCTGGGTGAGCGGAGTGGAAGTCTGCAAGCGAACATCCCCGTTGGAGGTCGAGATCTTGACGCTGTGCTTGAAGTCCTCCAGCGAGATGTCCTTCTGCTTCGTGGCGATTTCGAAGGGCCCGTCGACGCCCGAGGCGTCGAGCGAGCCGAGTTCCATGTTCATGTGGCCGGTGAGTTTCTGCGCCGTCAGGTCGGTGCGGGAGGAGCGGAAGTGGAGCGTCTGGCCCACGTTCGCGAACTGCACCGAGCCGCTGAATTCCCCATTCACACTGACGGCGCCGGTGACGCCCGTCGCCTCCACGTCGCGACCGCGGCCGTCCACATCCACATTCCCCTTGACCTCGCGGACCACTACCGAGCCGCCCGTCTTGTGGATGCGCAACAGGCCTTCGATATTCATCGCGTGCACGTCACCATTCGTGATGGTCAGGTTCTGATTGCCTTTCAAACCGTCCACCACCAGATCGCCGCGCTCGGTCGTGATGTCGGCGCTCGTCCCTTTGGGGACGCGCAGGACCATATCCAGCCGCACCAGGCGTACATCCTCGGGTAGCGATCGGCGGTTGGAGCGCAGCAGGTAGGATCCCGCCTGCTCGATGATTTCGACTTTGAGCTGGCTGTCCATCTTCTTGGCCGCTGCTTCGTCTTCCTCCATGATCAAATGGATTTCCGGCTTGGCGGGCTGAGTCAGCGTCGCGGTGTAGGTGTAGGAATTGAGGAACAACTTGGCAAAGTCCTCGTCGCCGACATCGATCCCGAGGGCCGCGGGCCATTCCTGCCAAGGATGCAGGACGACTTTGCTGACAAAGGTGCCGAGGAGAAGAACCAGGAAGAGCAGAATAACTTCACTCGCCGAGAAGAGGGGGAGGGGCGTGGACTCCGGATGCGCGCGGGCGTGCAGGTAGTCGATGAGCTCGGAGATGCCCCAGAAGATGATGACCAGCGGCCAGTATTTGGCGATGATCTGCCAGGGCCGGACATCGGGATTGAAGTTATGATAAAGGAAGATTCCGCCCACGGCGATGAGCGTCAGCGCCCAGAAGATCGATCCGCGTCGGATTCCATAAACGCTCATATTGACCTGCCTTCCCTGTGGAGCCCGTTGCCCACTTCCTCATGCTTTCTCGTGCCTGCCGGCTGCCCTCTAAACCCGGGGGCCCTCGGGCGGCCGCGGCGGCCGGCCCGATTCGAGCAACTTCACCACGCCGATCACGACCAGCAGAAGCGGCCAGGTCTTTGCGATCCCCCAGCCCGGCACGAACTGGTCGAGCAGGAGAATCACGCCCAGGGTGATCAGGAAGACCGGCCACGTCAGGCTGGTTCTTCGGCGCGTTATCGGTAGCATCGTGGTATCCATAGGTCTGTTTCCCTTTAGCCTCGAGGCCGCGGTGGAGACGCACCGCGTGTGCCCCGCGCGTTTATTGCTTCGACTTTACTCGCTCCAATTCGAGCTGCAAGTCCTGCATCTTGCGTTGGTGGTCCAACTGTTCCACGTGCAGCCGCTGCTGGACTTCCATCTCCTTGTCGCGGAGCTTGGCCAGCTTCACAATGGCGACGATGAGGACCACCATGGCGAAGACCGACAAGGGAATGATGAACGGCGTATGCATGTTGTCTGCTTCCTTTCCCCAAAGCCGCGGCGATGACCGCTCAGGCGGCTTGGCCGGAGCCGCGCTGCGACTTGGTCTTCTCAATCTCCAGCTCCAGCTCCTTCATCTTGCGTTGGTGCTCCATTTCACGGGTGCGCATCTCTTGATGCGCCTGGAGCTCCTTCTCCCGTGTTTTGAACCAGAAGACGATACTCACAATCGCCACCACCATCAGCATGCCGGCGATGGGGATCAGAAATGGCCCAAAGGGAAGAAATTCCATCGTTGCCTCCGTCATCGGCGCCGGGCAAGTTTCCGGCCGGGTGTCACTCTGATTTCAGCCGCTCTTGCTCGCCCGGGCTTTCTCCAGCTCGATCTTGGCCTTCTCGATTTCCAGCTCCTTCATCTTGCGCTCATGTTCCATTTCTCGTATGCGCAACTCCTGATGGGCCGCGAGTTCTTTCTCGCGCATCTTGGAAAGATGCGCGATGGCCACAATCAGCACCACCATCACGAAAGCGCCCAGGGGAACCAAAAAGGGGTTGTGCAAAAAGCCGGCGTCCATGTTTTGCTCCTCGTCCTCCAGTAATTCAGGCGGCCTTCGATTGCCTGGTTCTCTCCACTTCGAGTTTGGCCCTCTCGACCTCGAGTTCTTTCATCTTCCGTTCGTGCTCCATTTCCCGGACGCGCATTTCGCGATGGGCCTCGAGTTCTCTTTCACGCATTTTCCCAAAGGACGTGATGGCCACAATCACCACCACCATCAGAAACGCCGCGATCGGAATCATCAAGGGATTGAAGAATATGCCCATCTTTTCTCTCCTTCTTCGAACGGAGGCCGGCCCGTTGTGAGCTCACCGGCGGTTGGTGCCTTGGGGCGCCTGGTTCACATATTTCTGGCCCGAGACGAGGAAGATCAGAACGCCCACAATCACCAGCAGGGGAGCGAAGGGGATCGCCAGACCCAACAGCAGTCCACCCAGGCCGACCAGCACCCCAAACAACGCTCCGCCAATCCCGGTTATCACGCCTACGAGTGCTCCAAGGAGGCCCAGAATCAGCCCGATCATTTTCATTTCCTCCGGACGTTCAGATCCCCGAGGGGCCCGGGAAATTGCTCGACCCTTCCTTGGGCGGGCTGGGCGGCGCCGAACCGCCGGCCTTACCTCCGCCCATCCGCCTCTGCAGCATGGCGAGCCCGATCACGATCAGCAGCACGGGCCAGAATTTGCCCAATTGCCGGAAAACCGGGATCCCGAGGTTGTCGAGCAGGAACAGCGCACCCAACCCGATGAGCAGCGCCGCGCCGATGGGGGCGTTCATCTTCATGTCGCCGAGACCGAACCACTCTTCGGTCGGTTGTCCCAACTGTTTGCGCTTGGCGGTGTGGTAGGAGTCGATCACCATGTAGAAGTAGAAGGCCGCGGCGCCGAGGCCGAAGATCGGTCCCATGCCGCCGCCGGCACGGTCGCCGATGGCGATCAGGGAGCCGAAGATGAGAACCTGGGCGATGGCTTTCACCACCTGGCCGTTGTATATGGCTCCGACACCGGGAATAAACCCCAAAGCCAAGGCCACGCCGGTGCTGGGGCCTGTTCCAGGACCCAGGAGCGGGGGCAGGGCCGACCCCTGGAGGCGCGAAGCCAGGCAGCTCTCACAGTACGCCGTCCCATGGACTTCCTTCTTGCAGTCGCTGCAGAGCGCGCGCCCGCAATACCCGCAGAAGGCTACGGAATCGGTTTGAGGATGGTTGGCGCATTTCATGGGGATGGACTCCTTTTCTTACCGACCGTCTCCGAAGCGACGCCCAGCGAACCTGCTGCAGCGCTTACCCAGCCACTGACGACGGCGAGCTGCGTACCGCTCGGCGTTCCGCGATCCGTCGAGCCGCCCGGAGGCGTTTCGGGCTTGGGTTGTTCCTTCTGCTCGCCGGGCCGGGAGCGCAGTTGCCGGAAGCGCGACTCGATCTCGTAAACCACGCGGAGGTCGTAGTAGAACTTCTCCGCCCGGGCAAAGAGCAGGTGGCCAGTGCGATTGGCCTCGTAAAACCAGGTGCGAGGATTCAGGTCCGCCAGCGTGAGCTTGCGCAAATCAAGCCCCGCCGCGTTGACAATGATCGAGAACGAGAAGATCGCCATGGCCACAGCGTAGGCTAGGCGTGGCTGGCCCGAGGGGCGGAGGAACGCCGCCAATTGCTCGCCGAGCGTGGGCTTCCTCTCCCCCACCGTCGCCCGGAGGATTTTGGGGATCAACCAGGGGGCCGGTTCCAGTTCTTCGGCGGAGCGGCAAAGTTCCATTACGCGCCGAAGGTCGTCCATCAGCTCGCGGCAGGAGGCGCATTCTCCCAGATGGGTTTCCACCTGGCCCCGGCGGGCTGTATCCAGTTGGCCCTCCAGGTACTCACTCGCCAGGTTTTCCAGTTCCAGGTGCGTCATGTCTCGCCTCCCGCCTTCGCGGGACCCCTCATTTGTTCCATACGTTTTAGGACCCTCGCTAGTTCCAACCTTCCGCGGTTGATTCGGGATTTGACGGTTCCGACCGGCACCCCCAGGACTTGGGCGATTTCGTCATAGTCCAGGTCCTGCAGGTCGCGCAGAACCACGGCTTCCCGCAGGTCCGGGGACAGCCTTTCGAGCCCCCGCTGCAGCAGCTCCCGCCGCTCGCGGGATTCCAACTGGGCGACGGGCTCGACCCCAGGGCCGGGCTTTTCCTCGAACGTCGCCAATTCGTCATCGAGCGAGGAGGTGATCCGGTCTTTCTTCGTTCGCCGATAATGGTCTACCAGGTGGTTGCGAGCTACGCGGCTGAGCCACGTCCCAAACGAGCCCTGCGCCGCGTCAAAGGTGCGTAATGTCTGAAAAACCTTGATAAATACCTCTTGCGTGAGGTCTTCGGACTCCGCCGGCCGCCCTGTGAACCGGTAGCAGAGATTATAAATCTTGCGGGTGTGAGACTGGAGCAACGCTTCCCAGGCCGCCGCATCGGCAGCCAAGCAGCGTTTTACGAGTTCCACCTCGTGCTCCACTCGGCCTCATCAGCAAGGGAACAGGCATCGGACAATTTGCCCCTCCGCCTGTGACCTGCATCAAAAACACTTGGCGCGCATTGTAGCAGAAGGGAGGAAGCAGGGGCAGAAGTCAGGAGTCAGAAGGCTGAAGGCTGAAGGCTGAAGGCTGAAGGCTGAAGGCTTCTCCGCCTCAAAGATGTTTGCCGAACGCAAACCGCAAGGGCGGACTGAGTGCGAAGGACGAAGCACAGAGGACCTCCGGCTCGTCACTCGTCACTTGTCCCCGATTTGTGGGGTCCGATGGTCCGATCCAGATCGGACCTGAAATCGGACACTCGTCACTGTTCTTACAGCGGGAAATTCACGCGGCGCAGGAGGGCTTGGAAGCGCGGATCGGAGCGCAGGGGGTCCCACCGCGGATCCACACCGAGAGAAAGGAAGTCACCGCCTTCGTGCTGCTCGTAGGCTTTTTCCAGCCATTCCAGGGCTTGATCTTTTTCCCCTGCGTTCGTATACAGTTCCGCAATCCACACGGGAGGCACATAGGTTTGCCTGGAACGCGATGCGAGCGTCTGCGCCGCCAGGCGCATCGCCGCTGAATGCCCACCCTGGGTGTAGCCGCGATCCAGGGCTTCCACGACTTCAGGGTGTCCATATACAGCATAGAGCTTCTTCGTTGCTGCCAGCGCCTCCCGATACATTCCCTTTCGGTGGTAGGCGCACGAGAGCCAGTCAAGCGCCCCCACAGCGTCTGGTTGTAGCGCGAGGGTCTTCCGGAATTGCGCAATGGCTTCATCATACTGACGCGAATCCCATAGGATGTCGCCAAAAGTAGCCTGCGCGTATGGGTTGAGCGGATCCAATTCGAGGGCTCGTTTGATCTGTGCAGTCGCCTCCTGCGAGCGTCTCATCGCGTCTAAGAATTGCGAATAGAAGATGCGCACATCCGCGTAGTTTGGGTTGAGTTCAATGGCGCGCTTGTACTCCTTCTCGGCGGCCGGCCAATTCCATTCATAGAAAAACGTGACGTCCGCCAAAGCTTCGTGAGCGTCCGCCAGGGTGTCATCGAGCTCAAGCGCTTTCAGCGCGGCCCCCTTTACTTTCGGTAGTGCCTCACGGAATGAAATGAATCCCAACCCTGTGCGAGCAGCCCAGACGTACGCGATACCCACATGCGCCGGCGCGTAATTCGGATCCTTCTCCAAAGCGAGCTGGAAGTACTTTAGCGCAGCATCCACCTCCTGAGGAGTGAATTTGTACCAGTGAAGGCGGCCCTTGAGATAGGCCTCGTACGCTTCGGGGTTGACAGGTCGGGCACTCGCCAAGCGGGCGCGCTCGGTGGGAGTGATGGCGGCGCGGACTTTGTCAGCAATGGCGCTCGCGATTTCGCCCTGCAAGGCCAGGACACCGCGCAGGTCCCGCTGGTAGCTCTCCGCCCACAGGTGCTGGTCGGTTGAGGCTTGGATAAGCTGCGCGGTGATGCGCACTTGGCCGCCTTCGCGCAGCACCGACCCCTCGATCAGCGCGTCCACGTTTAGTTCCTTGGCGATCTGCGGCAAAGGCTTCTTGGTGCCCTTGTACTGCATCATCGAGGTGCGCGAAATGACTTTCAAGGCGCTGATCTTGGCCAAGTTCGTAATCAGCTCTTCGGTCATGCCATC
>JAIQGB010000299.1 GCA_020072905.1 Terriglobia bacterium
GCCCGCGCGGGCCGAGGCCGCCTCCCGGAGGGCCTCCCCGGTGTCCGCCGCCATGCCCGCCTCCACCAGAGGAATCGGCCCTCGCCCCACTCGTCTCCTTCCCAAAGCTGAAGATCTTGGTCAGGTGCATGTTCAAGGTAAATCGGTCCGGGCCGTTCCCGTAGTTGCGCGGGATGATCGTCGCGCCGGGCAGGGGAAGAGTATCAAAGGTGCCGTAAGCCGTTTGCACCACGCTGGGACGAGTCAGATCGGTGGCGAAGGCGGGCCGGTCGTTGAACAGGGAGTCCCCGTTCAGATCCCTTCCCACGAGGATATTGAAAGGCCCTCCCGAGGAGGTGACGAGGAACGGGCTGATGCGGAAGCCCAAGGGCAAGGCAAACATGCCTCCCATGAAGAACCGCTGCCGGACGTCAAACCCCGCGCGCCCGTACTCCGTGGCCAGGTCATACTGGTTGGCGGGGAAACTGTCCGCGCCGTCCACGTTGCTGCGCGCCTGGTTGAGCATGTAGAAGCCGAACAGCGAGTATCGGGAGCTGACGCGGGCGTTGAAGTTGGCAATGAACTGATTCTGATTGAAAAGCCCGCTCGACTCGTATTCGTAGATATTCTCGCTGCCCCCGTAAGGCCGCACGCCGCTCGCCGGATTCTGCGGGTCGTAAGTGCCGGGCAGCGGCGCATTGATGTTCCGCGAGCGCAGGATGTGGACGCCGTGCGAATTGGTATAGGTGACGGCCAGGGTGATGTTCTTGGGCAACTGCCGCTCGATCCCGACGGCCGATTGGATGGTGTAAGGAGCCCGGAGGCCGGGCGCGATGCGGCGGACGGTCTGCGGTTCGGCGTTGGCCAAAAGCGCCGCGAGGGGCGGAACGGTGGGAAAGAAATCGGGGTCGGGAACCAGGTACTGTTGCTCGATGATGCCGTTCAGGCGCAGGGCTTGGAGCGTCAGGTCCTGGGAGAAGCGATCATAAAAAACCCCCGCGCCGGCGCGCAGCACCGTCTTGGGTTGGCCCGTCTTGCTTCGGCCCAGGCCCCAAGCGAGCCCAAAGCGCGGCGCAAAGTCCCCATGGTCGCTGATCTGGTTTTGCGTCTCATAGCGAAGGCCGGTACTCAGGCTCAGGCTCGGCCGGACCCGCCAATCGTCCTGCAGGAAAAGGCCGACGTCATACTGGTTGAAGCTGGCGAGCGGATTGCCGCCGATGATCGAGAACTGGCTCGCCCCTCCCCCCTGGGCGCGGATCTGTTCGGGCGTCAGGCCCGCCGCGAGACCGGCGAGCGTGGCGCGATAGGCGTCGAGCGACGTAAAGGTGAAGTCGCCGTTGTAGCTTTCCAGGGAGCGGTTCCACAGTTTGAGGTTGCGCAGGCGCCCGCCAAATTTGACGAAGTGCTTGTGAATCGTCAGCGAGGTCATGTTCTGGACCTCGGAGTGGTCGTGGTTCATCACCTCTGGTCCCGAGCTGACCCCGCCGCCCGTGAAGGCGGCCAGCACCGAGATCGTGGGCTGGGAGTTGCCGCCGGTCTGGTTGGTCAGCTGACGCAGGTGGTGGAAGCGCGTCTCGTTGACGGCCCGGTCGCTGACCATCGCCGTCTCCGTGAGCTGGACCATGTGTTCGTTGTAGCGCGTGTCGTAGGCCTGGGAAGGCAAGGAAAACTGCCCAACACCGTTGTTGTCGGACCCCCGTTGCGAGTAACTGTAGCGTGCCATCAGGGTGTTCTTGGGAGTCAATTGATAATCCAGGCGGGGGCTCACTCCCGTGCGCCAGGTGGGATTCAACAAGGTTTCGCTGAGGGGAACAATGTTGTACGCGGGATCGAGGCTGAGCGCGCTGACCACGGAAACTTCGTCCACGTTGCGCCGGTCGGCGTCCACAAAGAAGGAGGCCTTCTTGCTGAGCGGGCCGCCCACGTTTCCGCCGAACTGCCGAGATTGGTAAGGCGGCTTGTTGGGCGCAAAGGGGTTCCGCGAGTTGAAAACCGCATCCCCAAACTCAAAGAACGTCTGGCCGTGGAATTTGTCGGTGCCGGGTTTGGTGAAGATCTCGATGCGGCCGAAACCCAGCCGGTCGTATTCCGCGGCGAAGGGGCTCTGGTTGACGCGGATTTCGCGAATCGATTCCTTGGGCGGCAGGCGGCCATCGGTGGTAAAGCCGTCGATGTAGATCTGGCCACCGTTCGGTCCCGCCGCCGGCCCCGCCAAGGCTTGCAGTTCGTCCTCGAGGTCATCGGGGTTGTCGGACAAGGTCTTGAGGTCGTCACCCTTCAGCACCACCGCGCCGACGGTGCTCGTGGGGCTGACACTGACCCCCGGACTCTCGCCCTGCACCGTGACCTTCTGCGTCTCCAGAAACACCACGAGTTGTGCGTCCACCACCTGAGGCTGGCCGCTGGCGACTACCACACCGGACTTCTCGAAATCCGCAAAGCCCTTCACACGGATTTGCACTGTGTAAGTACCGGGCGGCAGATTGCGAAAAGCGTAGCGGCCCTGCTCGTCGGTCTGGGCCACCAACGCCGCTCCGCCAGGTCCGATGACGGTAACGGTGATGGCGGGAACGGAAGCGCCGGACGGGTCTGTAACTTGGCCGCGCAGGACGACGTCACCCGACTGCGCGAAGAGTGCGGCAGAAAAAAGGGACGACACCAGCAACGCGCCTGGCATCCGTCCCAGGGTTCGAATAAGAGCGAACATTCTGAGATCCTCCTTGCATCCTTCGTAACAGCAAACCTCACGAAAACGGAAACTGGATGATCAGAAAACGAGAAGGAAAAGCCCACGGTCAATCCTCGGACCATTGACCGTAGCTACCCCCCACCAGTTTCCAGCTTCGAGTTTCCAATTTCCAACTCACGGTCCACCTTCACTCATGCTCATGTTCCAAGGTCCCAACTCCATCTGTTTGCTGCCCTTGGGTTGCGCCGCCAGGATGGGCTCGACGCCGGCGAGAACGGCAATGGCCGTGACCTCCGCGGGCTTCGCTCCCGCCGTGCTGAGCACGATCAGCGCCTCACCGGGCTTCAGTTCGCTGAGAGTGAGTGGCGGCGTTCGCTCAAGCATTTGCTGAAAGTCGGGCGGCCCATTGCCCCGCCCGCCACCCGGAGGGGAGTGTCCGGCCGCCGCGCCCGAGGCTGCCCCCTCACGACCCCCGACTCCCGGGCCGACCGCCGGGGGCGGACCCGGCGTGCCGCCCTCAGGCGTTCCCCCGGAGTTGAACGATGCAATCATCAGGGCAAGGTAAGGTGGAAGCCGATGCAGCCTGGAATCCGCGTTCGTCCGCACCAAGACAGGCTGGCCGCTTGCCAGGTCCTTCACCATCACGGCGTCATGAGGCGCGTCGACGGAAATCACCGTAACCCCAAGGTTGCGAAAGGTTCCCGAGACCAACTTCTCGGCGGTGAAGCGACTGCCATCTTCGCTTTTCGTGCCCAGGGCGCGCACCTGGTCTCCCACGGCGATTTCCGGCAAGGTGCCGGGTCGGGCATCGCCGAACTTCACCGAGTCCGGAGCGTAACGCAGCAGCACGGCGTTGGGCTGGAGCGTAATGACCACAGGGTGCGTGAGGGTTCCCGGCGTGGGCGGCACGTTGGGAACCGAAATCGTGATCTCCTTGGCCTCCGGATTCACGGCCTTCACCACTCCCCCGATGCCGCGCCGCCATTCTGCTCGTTCGGCCTCGCGCGCCTTCTCGAGGTCGGTCTTGGCCATCACCACGACCGAGGTGGCGGCGACGGATTTCTGATCATCCGAGACGCGGCCGCGAATCAAGACCCGGTCGCCGAGGCTGATCTCCCCGACTGTGATCGGCGTGGCCGCCTTCAGGTCCTTCGCACCCGGAGGGACGCGCACGACGGAGATGCCTTCCGGCAGCGGGACCTGCAGCACAGGACCGGCGTCGGTCTGCAACGTGAGGCTGCCCGTCTTGATCTCGGTGACCACGCCGATGGGCCGGACCGGCTGAGCGGAGGACGCTTGGGGCGGCGACGGGGCCGTCTGCGAGCCTTGCGCCAGAGCTACTCCCACCCAGACCGCCATCCCCAACACGATCCCTCTCTTCATGCCGCGTCACCTCATGCTTGGAGCATCCACTCGCCCCACGACTTCTCTTGAACCCAGTCCTGTGCTGACCGCAGGAGCGTGTTCTCGCCTCCTTCGGACAGGCAGCACCGTCCCAGCCCCGCTCAGGTGGAGGACTGCGGTGACCTGCTATTTCTCACTGCCGCCACCTGAGCGCTTGGCCGTCCACTCGCCGTCGAATCGTTCACTGTGGACCTTGCCCTTTATGGCGTCCCCGTCAACCGTGCCGGTGTATTCCAGCGTGAAGGTCCCGTTCTGAGTCTCACGCTTGACGGTGAACTTGATCTCGTTGCCCGTGACGGAGCCTTCCAGCGGCGCTGGGCCGCGTCGCCCTTCGAGGGTTCCCTTGATGGTGCCACCGTCCTGTTGGAGGGTGAGGGTCTGGGTCCTGGTTCCACGGGGGCCCTCGAATGTCATCTCCCAGGTTCCCCCAACCTTGGCGGGCTCGTCGGCGGCTGTCGCACTGGCGCACCAAATGAGCGGCAACCCCCAAGCCAGGACAAATGCCAGCAAAAGAATACTTCTCCGCATGTTGTCATCTCCTTCTCAACGATTCTCCCGGCCGTCGGTGTGGGACCTGCGGCCGCGAAATCCAGATTCTAGGGAAAGCGTGCGGCGCTCTCCTGCTCTCTTTCGAGTGACACGGCAGATAGAATAGCCGATATCTGACGCTTGCAGCGACTACGGGCAGGTGCGTCCCCACGTTGGTTGCATGCGTTCCAAAAGCGCTGCCTCCAGGGAGGCATGAAACACCACTGCTGTCACGACCTCGGCTGTCGCGCTCAAGTCAATGGACGGTCTTAGAGGGCATGCGGTTACATTATTTCGTCAATTCGAAGTAGGACATTTAGTCTGTGGGCGTTTGGCAGCAAACGGCCTTGGCCCTCTCGATAGGGGGGATTCAGTTTGTCGCGCCCGGGACGCGGACCCTGCGGCGGCGCCTCCGTGGGGGAATCAGGCAGGCCAGCGCTCGCGAGGCGATGCGAAATCGCCGCTACAAGACTCGCTCCAATTCCGGCAGCGAGCTGATGCGAGGCCCTGGGGCGTTGGGGTAGGCGCCGACGCGGTCGATGAGGACGCCGCGCAGGCCCGCGAGGTGTGCGCCGCCCATATCCGTGGCGTTGGTATCGCCGACGAAAACGGTGTCCGCGGCCGCAATCCCGGCGCGTTCGAGGGCGATACGGAATATCTCCGGATGGGGCTTTTCCACGCCCACCAGGGCCGAATCAATCACCAGCTCGAAATGTTGCCGCAGGCCGACGCGCTGGAGTTGCTGCTCCATCGTGCCGATGGAATTGGAGATCACCCCGAGATAGTAGCCTTGCGCGCGGAGCTTGGCGAGAAAGAGCGGCGTCTCCGGCAGCACGCGCGACCAGAGGGTGATGTCGCGGAAACCGTCGGCGACGCGCTGCATCACGCGGAGGCGGTCAGCCTCCGGCACGGCGATGCGCTCCACCAGCGCCTTCAGATATTCGCCCCAGTAGTAGGGGTCGATGGTGCGCGGGACCTCGCCCTGGCGAATCTGCGGCCAAAGCCATTCGTCGAGCTTCTGCTTGCCGGCGCGCTCGGCAGCGAAGAAGTCTTCCGCCGTGGCGGGATAGCCTTGCTGGACC
>JAIQGB010000300.1 GCA_020072905.1 Terriglobia bacterium
GGCGCACGTCCGTTACCGGCGTACGGGCGATCTCGTGGTACGTCACCTGTTGCCAGCCGATGTCCCGCCTCGCCCACCAGAAGCGGTGCCGGCCCAGGCGTTTCCTCAGGTTCCGCCTTTGCCGCTCAGATGAATTTCCTCGCCGGGTGAAATGGTCTTATTCACCTTCAGGTCAAGAAACTCATTATGGCCGTCTCGTGAAACTACGGTTCTGCCCCCGGCGATCCCCTTTACCCATTTCTCGTAGGTCAGTTTCCTGTCCGGCACGTGAACGTAGGTGAGGAGCGTGCCGAGCGGCTCCAGAAAGTTGCAGGAGTAATCTGTTCCGGCGGCGAGGCCGGGGCGAAAACCGCAATTCAAGATTCGATAATAGGCTTGGATCGCCGTCTCGCTCCCGTGGACATCTTCCATCAGAAAGGAGACATTCCCGAGCGCGGTTTCAACGGGAATCTCCAAGGGCGCACAGCAGTCCAACACTTTGGGGATGCCTTCCGGAAGGTATTGCAGATGAGCAAACCCGACGGTGGCGCCTTGGTCGCGCGCCCATTTGAGGACCGGATAGGTGTATTCCGAGAAAAACGAGTCGCCGTGTTGGAGGCCTAGAATGATGACGTGGCCGCCAATCATCTTTTGCTCGAACGTGACTCCGCTCGGATCGAAGTGCCATTCGGCGTCCCAGTGCAGGATGCGGCCGGGCTTCGACTCGGGATTGTCCTTGCCGGTGATGAGGGGAATATCTTTTTCCGCGTACTTCATCTCACCGTTGCCGGCGTCAGCCAACACTGCAACCACCGCAAGATTATTGGGCTTCATCATTTCGAGAAGCGCTTGCGGAGAGAGCATTTCCTTTTCATCGGAACGGCTGCAGCCAATCCCTCGGTGCACATGCGCGTCACCTGCAAACCAATCACTCGGCTCGGGCGCGTGACTCGATTGATCCCGCGCGTTGACACAGTCGAACCCAAACGACATCAGAACGACGAGGGACAGCAGCAGGCATCTCCCGACCTCGGTCACAGTCATGCGCCCCCCTTTGCAATCCGTTATGATAGTCCGTCTGCCGCTGGAGCGACGTGGGGATTTTGTGCCTACTTCGAAGCGCGTTTCCAGCGATTCGCAGTTGGCTTCCTTGTGACGAGCCGTGGACACGATTGTTCAGCTCTGGCCGCCGGCCCCTGGACAGGTCAAAGCGGGCCAGTACGCGCTGAAGAATGCGAGTGCCTAACCAGGAGGTCGGTCATGTCTCAACGAAAACCCTTCCAATGGAGTTCCCGAGGTGAGGTTCTCGCGGCCGGCATGGCATTTGCAGCGATACTTGCGTTGGGTTTGTCCCCAGTTCTTGCAGAGGATCTCTTCAATGGTCACAAGGTGGTTTTGGACGGCCAGAACAAAATCATTCCGTGGTCTGTGCCGGTTGAGGATGCCTACGATCACTTTCTTCGCCTGCGCTGGAATTTCATCAAAACCAAAGTCCCCAACTGCCCCGGCCCGCCCCCCCGATCCTCGTATCCGCAGTACTACTTCTATTGCGCGTTCAGGGACAAGAACGGAATCCTGGAGCCGGACACCTGGATGAACGACGTGGGGGAGAAGATCCCGAACTGGTTCGAATCGGCCCGTCTGTATTATGCCTACACCGGCGACGCCACCGTCATGACCATCGTGAAAAACTTCGTGGCGTACACCTTGGATCATGGCACGAGTCCCGCGAAATTCTCGTGGCCCAATTTCCCCTACACGACGACGAACGCCGGGGACATGGAATTCCGCGGGTTTACCAACTCCAAGAAACTCGTTCTCCATGAGGTTCAGGTAGACCATGCGGGCGACATAGGGTTGACGTATTATCGGCTGTACCTATATACGGGCGACAAGAAATTTCTGACCGCCGCCACAAATGTCGCCGACACGCTGGCCAGCAAAGCCAGGACAGGCGACGCCGCGCATTCCGTTTGGCCGTATCGGGTGGTGATGGATAGCGGTAAGATTACGGCAGAATACGGCGCGAATTGGGTCCCCTCCTACCTGCTCCTCGACGAATTGATCAAGGCAAATCTCGGCAATGTGAGCGCCTACGAAGCGGCCCGCGCGAAAGCCAGGGATTTTCTCCTGAAGTGTCCGATGAAAACCGGCTACTGGACCGACGGGCATACGGATACGGACGTCAACAGCAACACATATAAGAGCAACATGAGCGCCAGCAACATAACCTTGTATATGTTCGACCATCCCGAATTTGACCCTGATTGGAAGACGGATGTGCCCAAGTTAATCAAATGGACGGAAGACAATTTCGTTTTTCGTTCTGCCCCCGGTGAGCCGGCGACTCAATGGGGCGCCAACATCGTGGGAGAGCAGGATGGATTTCTGGTCAAGATGGATTATCAAACCGCACGGTACGCGGCGGAGTGCGCCCGGTGGTATGCCGTTTCGGGTGATGAAAGCTACAAGGAAAAAGCCTACCGTTCTCTGAATTGGGTAACTTACTGCAATAAGCCCGACGGCGAAGCGTTTGAAAGCCCGGTGAGCAAGGACATCTCCAACTGGTGGTCGGACTGCTATGGCGAGGGTCCCAGAATGTTTTACCCTGCGTTCGCGGGAGTTCCGGAATGGGCGCCACCTGGACAAAACCATATCTTGTATTCAGCAGGTGTGCTCAAAGACGTTTCCTATGCGGCAAGGAAGATCCATTACACTCCGACCGACGGGGCAGGGACGGAGTATCTTCGTCTGGCGTTCCGCCCCAGCAGCATCAGCGTAAAAGGCGTCAAACTCTCTTTGCGCCCTGACCTGAATGCGGAGGGCTACACAGTGAGGGATCTCGGAAAGGGAGATTATGCGGTGAATATCCGAAGGATGCATGCGGGTGAGGTATTCATACGGTAGAGCATGAGGGCTGTCCTTCGCCTCGCTCATTTGGAGGAGAAACCCGGAGTGGGGCCAGCTCGAATTTTGGTCCTTCGCCGCTTGAGGTAGGTTCCCTATGAACTCCAGAACCTTGAAGTTTGCCGCTGGTGTGTGGTTGCTGTCCAGCTCCCTGCTATTTGCTCAAGGCAAGGAATCTGCGGCGCGTATCGTTGTGGATCCCCACGAACGGTTTCAACGGATTGAGGGTTTCGGGGTCAATTTCACCGGCCCCTATTTTCGGGACGATCAGAAGACAATGTTCGACCTGCTGATTGACGACCTCGGGGCGACTATGTTCCGCGTGGTTGCCTATCTTGTCTACAGCGACTGGGAAGTGGTCAACGACAATGCTGACCCTAACGTCATGAATTGGGAGTACTACAACGACCGCTACTCCACACCGATCTTTGAGGCGACCTGGAATGGGTTGCGGTACTTGAACTCGAAAGGCATCCGTCCGGTGATTGCACTCATGGGCCCGGTGCCGGTTTGGATGACAGACGTCAAAGCGTCCTCGCCGCAGCACAGAGTGTGCCAGGAGAATGTTCCGCCCAATCAGCAAGGGCACTTGAGTCCTGCCATGTACGGTGAGTTCGCCGAGGAAGTCGTTTCCATGGTGGAGTACGCGCGCACCCAAGCGCATCTCGATTTCGGGTTTTTCAGCCCCTTCAACGAGACGGATTGTTACCCGCCCGAGGGCCCACGCGTCGACCCCGACGAAGCTCCCAAGGTTCTGGAGGCTGTGGCCCAGCGGCTGAAGAAAGAAGGGCTGGGCGACATCCGCTTGACCGTCGCCGACAACGCGATCATCACCAATAACTACACCGACCCGATCCTGAAAGACGATGAGTTGATGAGCCAGGTGGGCGCCTTCACCTTCCATACCTATGGTGAGGATTCCGTGGGCCCGCAAGTCGACCGCGTGAAAGCCAGCAAGTATTCCCAAGTGCCGGTGTGGCTGACCGAATACGGTGACCTGAATGACGAGGACAAGACCTTTGAGAACCAGTGGAAAAAGTTCTCGCTGGCCGCCAACCGTCGCGCGCTGACGGCTCTCAATCAAGGCGCCAGCGCCCTCTTCTATTTCGACGCCTTCGACGATTACGAGGAGTGCGCGAAGCGGCTGTGCTACTACGGGTTGTTTCGCAGCGCTAGCCATGTCTATTCGCCCAAAAAGAGCTATTTCGCCACCCGGCAGCTTTACCACTTCGTGCGCCCCGGCTCACAGAGGATTGCCGCGCAAACCGCTGCGCTCGGCATCACGGTCTCCGCATTCCGCGACGCAACCACAGATTCGCTGGTTATCGTTGGAGTCAAAGAGGGAGGTGCGAACCGCGTCGAGGTTGTTCTGCAGGAGGGCGACGGGCCACCCACGTCGTGGGATTTGTACACAACGACGCGAACTGTGAATTGCGTGAAGACAGCCGTCGTGAGGGTTCAAGGTGGCGTCGCACAAATCGACTTGCCCGATGAGGCCGTATTCACTCTGGTGGGCACCAGGAACAAAAGCAACTGATGTCGCCAGGTCTGGGCAGGCGATCCTTGACGAGTCCGAGGGGCTTCGATCTATCCTTCACGCCGGTAAGCTTGATACGCAGGACCGACGTTTCCAAACACGGATCGTTCCTTCCTGGACACAAAGGAGGAATTCTCGGTGGAAGTAAGAGCCACCGTTTACCACAAACCGGAAACATGGAACGATGCTCTGTGCCGGCTGCGATGATCAGCGTTTCACCGGCCCTGCTCTTTCAAGAGTCGATCGCACCAACACGAGGTCCAGCATGAAACTCCAAAACCGAGTTGCCGTCATAACGGGATCCGCCTCCGGAATTGGTCGCGCGAGCGCCTTGGAATTCGCCAAGGAAGGCGCTCAGGTGGTTGTCGCGGACATTCACATGGCCGGCGCGCAGGAGACAGTGCGACAAATTGAGGCCGCAAAGGGTGTTGCACGGGCAGTCAAGGTCGACGTCTCGGCGCCCGAATCGGTCCAAGCCCTCGTGGGACAAACCCTCAAATTTTTCGGAACAATACATGTGCTTTTCAACAACGCGGCCATCCAGGTCAACAAGACCGTTGAGGATACGACGGTGGAGGAGTGGAACCGCGAGATAGCTGTGAACCTGGGTGGAGTCTTTCTGTGTTCGAAGTATTTCCTGCCTCATCTCAGGAAGACCAAAGGCTGCATCGTCAACATGGCCTCGGTGAATGGCTTCTTCGTTGAACCCCTCTGTGCGGGTTACTGCGCGACGAAAGGCGCGATTATGGCACTCACCAAAGCCATGGCCATCGATCACGGGAAAGACGGTGTGCGGGTCAATTGCATTTGTCCCGGGTACATCGATGCGGGGCTCGCCTGGGGATACTTTGAGGCGCAACCGAATCCTGCAGAAGCTCGAGCCGCAGCCGGCAAGCTCCATGCGCTCGGGCGGATTGGGCAACCCGAGGAAGTCGGACGTCTCGCGGTTTTCCTGGCAAGTGACGATGCCTCGTTTATGACCGGAGCGTCCGTGGTCGTGAGCGGCGGTTTCGGTATCGGACTGCCTCCCTTGACTTGGGTGTTTGGGCGTCCACGAGGGCCGCCACGGCCTCCTGGCGGCGCAGGATGGCCTCACGGTCCAGCAGCGGGCGGAGCATCCACTGCCGGAGCAGCCTGGCCCCCATGGGGGTCGTGGTGCCGTCGAGCGTGGCGAAGAGGGAGCCCTTGGCGGTCCGCTCCTGGGCCGTCTCGAACAGCTCCAGGGTGGCCACCG
>JAIQGB010000004.1 GCA_020072905.1 Terriglobia bacterium
ACAAGCGATACCTGAAGCGCTTCGAGGGCAGCTTCGACGACAACCCGACGCCCGGCAACAAAGCCGGCGGCCTGAGCAACATCCTGGAGAAATCTTTGGGGGCGGTGGCCAAGGGGGGCACCTCGCCTGATGGATTACCTGGTGACGGACCTGATTCAAACCACTCGCCGGCGGCTTCAGCGAGCTGGCGTCCGGTCGGTCGCTGCCGTACGGGCGAAACCCTCTCGGCTGGTCGGCTTGAGCCCCTCGGCGTCACGCGCCAACCGACGGCTGAGGGACTTTCTCTTCCAGAACCTCTATTCCCACCCCAGCATTCGTGCCGAGCGCAAGAAGATCACCGACTCCATCAGCGGCCTCTTCCACTACTTCGCGGCGCACCCCCGCAGCTTGCCCGCGTCCTACCAGAAGAAGACGCCGGGAGAGCCGCTCGATCGCGTCGTTTGTGACTACATCGCCGGGATGACGGACAATTACCTGCTCGAACAGTACCGCAAATACGTCGGGGAGTAGTCCCGAGCCGTGGGGATTCCATCGCGGTGACCCTGTGTGGATCGGGGGCGCACGGCTCGCTCCTCGCGCGGCTGCGCTGTGCTAAGATACGCGCCAGTCGGAGTCCTGCCGGGCTCCTCCAGCGGGGCATCTCCGAGAAGGCACGCCCACCATGAACCTTCGCAAGCAACTGATGACCGCCGTGCTGGTCCTGCTCGTCGTCGTGATGGTCACGGCGGCGGGCTACCGCATCCTGGGCGGGCCGCACATCAGCCTGCTCGACGCGATTTACATGGCGGTGATCACCTTCGCCACGATCGGCTATGGCGAGGTTGTGGATACCAGTGTTAACCCCGCCTTGCGCATCTTCAACATGGTCATGATCCTCTTTGGAATCGGGACCATGTTGTACGTGTTTTCCATCTCCACCGCCTTCGTCGTGGAGGGCGAGCTCAAGGATATTTTCCGGAGACGCAAGATGCTGAAACAGATTCGCGATATGCAAGATCACTTCATTATCTGTGGCGCGAGCGAGACCGCCTATCACGTCGTGCAGGAACTCCTCAAGACCGGTCACCCGTTTGTGGTGATCGATCACGACGCGGAACGCCTGGCGCGAATCCAGCACCTGGGGGAATTCCCGGTCTTGCAGGGCGAAGCTGCGGACGAGGAGGTGCTGGAACAGGCGGGCATCGCGCGGGCGCACGGATTGGCCATCGTCCTGCCCGACGACAAGGACAACCTGATGGTCACCGTCACGGCGCGCCAGATGAGCCCCACGGTGCGCATCATCGCCCGCTGCACGGACGCTCGTATGGGCGAGAAGATGGTCCGCGCCGGAGCTTCCAGCGCCGTCTCCCCCAACATGATCGGCGGAATGCGCATGGCCTCGGAACTCATCCGGCCGCACGTGGTCGGCTTTCTCGACCTGATGCTGAGGGAGAAGTCCAAAACGCTGCGTGTGGAAGAAATCGCCGTGGGAGAATCTTCATCCTGGGCGGGTAAAACCCTTCACGAATCGGAAATCCACCGGCGGTTTGAACTGCTCGCCCTGGCGGTGCGCGACCCTCGCGGCGAGACCCGATACAATCCCCAAGGCGACACCGTGCTCAAGGCGGGCGACGTGCTGATCGTGATGGGCGACGTCAGCAACGTCCGCAAAGCGCGCGAAGAGGCGAAATAGCCCCTGACCAAAAACTCCGAGGCTCCCGTGCTGATTCTAAAGGAGATCGTGGCTTCGTTCCTCGAGTTGGTAGCCACGGCATCGCGTTTATGCCGTGGGCTCTTGGTTTCCGTGCATTCACGAACCCACGGCACAAGAATCGTGCCGTGGCTGCTAGCTTCGAACCCCGTAGAGGTTCAACCCAACCGTCGCCCCCGCTATTTGGCCCCTACGGGGCCGGGAATCATTTGGGAATCCGGCCTCGATCCGTGGGCGTTGCCCACGGCTATTGTCTTCGTTCCCCTCCGGGGAACGCGGACGCGAAGCGCAAAGCCACGGCGTCTCCTAGCGCACTCGCCCATTCGAGTCAAGCGCCATCCCGGAGGGCCCGAGGCATGGCCCTTCCTTGCTGAACCACGCTCCCGGACCCCCTGGCACTCGCGCAAGCAAAAAATCGGTCCATCCCAAATCTCCAACCTTGTCACGGATGTCTCCAAGCCTGTATCCTCCGAGAAGGCGTTGAGAGGCGAGAGCGCGGCGTGATGGTCCCCGCCGCGTCGCTCGCCCGGCGGGTACGATGCGCCGCCAGCGCCGAAAGGGAGGTCTGACGTTGAAGAGACTCGCACACAGATCGGACCGGGGCATGAGCAAGGGCCTGGTCTTCTTATTGGTGCTTCTCGTCGCACTCGTAGCGCTTTTGATCGTGAGGATCACGAGCCAGGAAGGGCCCACCATCCAACTCCAGGGCCAGGTCAAGGGCCTCGGCCAGAGCACGCCGATCGAGTTTGAAGTCCGCGACGCGCGCCACAGCATCAAGATGGCGGAGCTCGAAGTTCGCCAGGGTGAGCGGGTCTTTGCCGTTCCGGTCACGCTGGCGGCTCAGCAGAAGGCTTCCTCGAGCTGGTGGAGATTCTGGGCCAAGCGCCCGGAGGGCAAAGCAAAGTATCAGGCGCGGGCGGGTCGCAAAGAGATTCCCGGACTCCAGGAGGGCCGCGCCACTCTGCACATCGTGACCACGAACGATTCCTGGGGACGCTTCTTCCGCGGCGGACGCAGCGAGTTGTTCCTGGACTTACCTGTCCGCTTCACGCCGCCCCAGGTCCAGGTGCTGAGCTTTCCGCACTACGTCAATCAGGGCGGCGCGGAGCTGGTCGTCTTCAAGGTTTCGCCGGGAACCACCCAATCGGGCGTGCGGGTGGGAGACACCTTCTTTCCGAGCTGGCCGGTGAAGGACTCGATGCCGGAGACCCGGCTCTGCCTTTTCGCCTACTCCTACAACGTCGATCCCGCGACGCCGGCGCGGATCGTGGCGCGTGACGACGCGGGCAACGAGACGGTCAGCAATTTCGTTTATCGCGTTTTCCCCAAGAAGTTCCACACGGATACCATCGATCTGAAGGACGATTTCATGGGGCGCGTCGTGCCCGCCATCATGAGCCAGACGCCAGAACTGCAGGATGAAGGCAGCCTGCTCAAGAACTTCCTGCTCATCAACGGCCAGTTGCGCGCCACTGACGCTCGCGAACTCGTTGCCTTCGGGCAGAAGACCGCCGACCATTTCCTATGGACCGTGCCTTTTATCCGGCTGCCCGCCAAGACGGAGGCCTCCTTCGCCGATTACCGAACTTATACGTACAACGGAACGGTCGTCGACCATCAAACGCACCTGGGATTTGATCTCGCCGGAGTCGAGCAGATGCCCGTGGGAGCGGCCAACGACGGCGTGGTGGCGTTTGCCGGGTTCTTCGGGATTTTCGGCAATGCGGTGGTGATCGACCACGGGTGCGGCCTGCAGAGCCTCTACGGCCACATGAGCTCGATCGCCGTTAAGGAAGGTGACCAGGTCAAGCGCGGCCAGGTGATCGGCCGTAGCGGCGCGACCGGGCTTGCCGGCGGCGACCACATCCACTTCACGATTTTGCTGGATGGAATCCCTATCAATCCCGTCGAGTGGTGGGATCCGCATTGGATTCACGACCGGATCGAAGCAAAGCTCGCGCCTTATCGGTGATCGTAGGGGCGGGGCTTGCCCCGCCCTGAAAGGGCCATGCAAACGTTGCCCCTACGGAGGCCGAGGGCGATGCAAGCCCCGCCCCTACATTGGCGCTACACGCTTCAGATAAAAATCCAGAAATTTCTTCGGGTCGGTCTTGAGCGCCACGGTGGCATTGGGCGCCTTCCCTTCGACAACGCGCGTAAAACCCTTGTCGTCAACTTCGATGTGGAGCGGTTTGGTCTCGCCAAGGTTCGGGTCGAGGAGGATGGCGACGGCCATGGGGTCGAAGAGAATCGGCGTGGGCCGGTTCCAGAGGTGGTAGAGGATAGTCAGGTCGTTGGTGAGCGGCGTCAACTGTGTGAAGACGCGGTGTCGCGCTTCGGCGTCGAGTTCCAGCATCGCCGTCGCGTCGAGCGGCGCCATGAGGATGGGCACGCCCGATTTGAACACCACCTGGGCTGCCGCAGGGTCTTGGGCGATGTTGTATTCCGCCTCCGGCGCTGAATTGGGCGCATAGCCGCGCATGACCGAGCCGCCCATCAGCACGATGCGTTTGATCTTTTTGCCGGTCTCCGGATAGTCCCGGAAAAGTCCGGCGACATTGGTCAAAGGTCCGATGGGAATGAGGATGATTTCGCCCGGGCGGCTCTCGATCTGGTCTCTCAGGAATTCGACAGCCGATTGCAGGGTGAGTGCGGGACTGAGGAAGCCGTCCGCCCAGCGGCACTGCTCGATGGGCAGGGGCTTGCCGAGCTCGCCCGCCGCCACCTGCACAGCGGGCCATCCCGCATCCCAGAGCATCTTGGCGGCGAGCCGCGCGCGGGCCTGCGTATCGCCGCTCACCGTCGTTACCCCGAGCAACTGCAGTTCCGGGCTGCGAAGAATGAGTGCCAGTGCGAAGGCATCGTCAATGTCCGTGCCGATGTCGGTGTCGAGCAGAATCGGGATCGTCCCTGCGGGCCGGGCCATCGCGCTGAGTTGAGTGACAAGGAATATAATCCCCAAGAAGAGCAGTATTTTCCTCAGGGATGTGCGTCCTTCGAGTGCAACCGGGCAAATTCCGAAATCCATTTCAACTGTTCCTCCGTATCGGGGACGGACCAGCCACGCGCCGAGGAGAGCGCGCGGATCGCCTTCTCAACCGGGATGTCCCGGGCGGCCAGGAGGCACGCCGCCACCAAGCCCGATCTTCCGATTCCCGCCCAGCAGTGTATTGCCACACGCTTGCCTTCCGCCAGACGATCCAGGAGCCCCTGCAAGAATCGCGTAAACTCGCCGTCGCGCGGCGGAACCTCGCGGTCGGGGATGGGAAAGTGGATGAACTCGATGCCGTTCTGCTCACAGAGGTCCGGCTCCTCTTGGAGTTCCTCCTCTTCGGTCTCCTCCGCGGTGAGGAGCGAGACCAGGACGTCGACGCCCTGCTGCTTCAGTCGGGCGATCTCCTCTTCCAGCACCACGCCGCCAAAGGGCTTGGGCATGATCCCCAAGGCGGGATACTCCGGCGGGTCAAGCCAGTGGACTCTCGATGCCATCAGTGGACCACCGGGGCCAGCGCCACGCAGGTGAGACCGACGATGAAGAAGAGGAACATCAGGGCGAGGAAGCGCTTGGTTTGTGCGCCGGCGCCGCGGAATTCTTTCCAGACGAAGACGCCCCAGATCGCCGCCACCATCGTGGCGCCCTGGCCGAGCGAATAGGAGATCGCGGGCCCGACCATCTGCGCGTAGGACGCCACGAAATTGGAAATCGTTCCGACCGCCCAGATCATTCCACCCAGCACGCCCCAGAAGTGCACCGCCCCCGAACCTTGCAGGTAGTCGCTCATTGCGACCGGCGGACCGCTCACCGGGCGGCGCATGAAGATGTAGTTGCCCGGGATGGTGCTCACCAGGATTCCGAGCGCGAACACGAAGGCCACGGTGTAGGGCCCCAGATGGTTCTCGCCGCTGGTCCCCTTGGCGATGAAGGGGTAGAACAGGCCCATCCCGAAGCCGCCCAGCAGGCTCACGACGATTCCCTTTTTCGAAACCTTCGCGTCCGGGGAGAGCCGGCGGTAAGCGAGCGCATCGAGCACGATCGCCACCGAGACCAGGGCGATGCCACCGAACAACATCAGGGGATTTCCCTTCGGCGTGATGAGGTAGTTGAGCACCGAACCAATCACCAGGGCCAGGCCGATGCCGATCGGGAACGCCACCGCCAGGCCCGCGAGGGAAATCGCCGCGACGATCAGGATGTTGGCGATATTGAAGACCACGCCGCCGGCGAAGGCGTAGGCGAGATGGGTGGAATCCGCCGCGGAGAGGTTTTGAAAAAAGCTATCCGGGCTGGCAGGATCGGTGCGGCCCAACGTCAAGCCGATGAGTAGCGCGCTCAGCAGGATTCCCCAGAGGTAGTCCCAGTAGAAAAGCTCAAACCGCCAGGCTCGCGTCAGCTTCTGCGTATTCGCCCAACTCCCCCAGCAGACCATGCTGAGGACCATCATGACGAGAGCAACGGGGTAAACCTGGGGGATGAACATGGGTCACACCTGAAAGCAGATTGCGGCTGGAAAGGGCGGTTTCACGGCGGCGCGAGAATAGCACGAAGCTACGTTTGCGGCAGCCTGTTTCGCTCTTTCAACTCGGCGGGAGGGGTCACTACTCTTCCTCCTCTTCCTCCGCGGACGGCCGGTGCGCGGCGACGATCTTCTCGGCGATAGGCTGCGGGACGATGTCGTAGTGCGAGTATTCCATGGCGTACGTTCCGCGTCCTTGCGTCATCGAGGTGAGGTCGGAAGCGTAAGTGAGCATCTCGGCGAGCGGCACCTGCGCCTTGACGACCGTCGAGCCGCCCTTCGGTTCCATGCCCTGGATGCGCCCGCGCCGGCCGTTCAGATTCCCCATGATGTCGCCCGAGTAGTTCTCCGGGACGGTAATCTCGACGTTCATGATGGGCTCGAGCAGGCAAGGTTTAGCCTGTTCCATGCACTTCTTGAAGGCTTTCGAGCCCGCGAGCTTGAAG
Source organism: Terriglobia bacterium (assembly GCA_020072905.1). GTDB lineage: Bacteria > Acidobacteriota > Terriglobia > UBA7540 > UBA7540 > JAIQGB01. The sequence goes on from JAIQGB010000004.1 coordinate 6,651, forward strand.
GCGATGTCCGAGGAGTCCACATCGTGGTAAGAGCCGTCGAAGAGGGTCACCCTGAAATCCACCACGGGATAGCCCGCCAGGTAGCCCTTCGAAGCGGCGTCGATAATGCCCTTCTCGACGGAAGGAATGAAGTTCTTGGGAATCGCCCCCCCGAAGATGTCGTTGACGAACTCGAAGCCCGCACCGCGCGCCAGCGGCTCCATCTTGATCCAGCAATCGCCGTACTGGCCATGCCCCCCCGTCTGCTTCTTGTGTCTGCCCTGGGCTTCGACCTTGGCGCGGATGGTTTCGCGATAGGGAATCTTGGGCGCCTTGAGCGTGACCTCGAGATTGAACCGGCGCTTCAGTTTCGAGACCGCCACTTCCACGTGCTGCTGGCCCGCGCCTGAGAGCAGGAACTCCTTGGTCTGCGGGTCGCGTGAAAATCGCAGCATCAAGTCCTCTTCGAGGATGCGATGAACGGCCGTGGAGAGCTTGTCTTCATCGCCGCGTGATTTGGCCTCGATGGCGAAGGAGATGGCGGGCTCCGCCAGCTTCACTTGGGGATAGACAATCGGCGACCCCTTGTCGCCCAGCGTGTCGCCCGTCAGGGTGTCCTTGAGTTTCGCCACCGCGCCCAGGTCGCCAGCGCGCAGTTCGGCCACCGCCGTCTGCGTTTTCCCCTGCACCACGCCAATGTGCGAAAGGCGCTCCGCGCTCCCGCGGTTGTAGTTGCTGAGGTTCGCTTCGTTCTTCAGAATGCCGGACATCACCTTGAAGTAGCTCACCCGCCCGGCAAAAGGGTCGGCGAGCGTCTTAAAGACATAAATCGCAACCGGCTCGTCGTCGGCGATCTTGCGCTTCACGGGCTGGCCGCCCTCGTGCTCCAGGCCCTCGACTTCACCGCGCTCGACGGGCGCGGGGAGGAAATCCACGACCAGGTTGAGAAGGTTCTCACTGCCGATGTTCGCCAGAGCGGCCGCCACCGCCACCGGGTAGATCCGCCGTTCCCCCACCGCCTGGCGCAGACCGGGCACCAGGTCTTCGACGGGAATCGTTCCCTTGTCGAAGAATTCCTCCATGAGCTTGTCGTTCCCCTCCGCCACCATTTCCACCAGGGCTTCGTGGGCCTTTCCGGCGGCTTCGGTGAGGTCGGGCGGAATATCTGCTTCCTTGGCTTTGCCCGAGCCGTCGGCGTTGCAGAGGCAGGCTTTCAGGCGCACCAAATCCACGACGCCGCGGAAATTCTTCTCCTCGCCAATGGGGAGCTGAATGGGAATCACCGCACGCCCAAAGGCCTCGCGCACCGTCTCGAGCGTCCGCTCGAAGCTCGCGCGGTCGCGATCGAGCTGGTTGATGACGATGAGGCGGGGCAGGCCAAACTTCTCGCAAAAGCCCCAGGTCTTCTCCGTCTGCACTTCCACACCCGCCACGCCGTGGACGAGCAGGAGCGCGGAATCCGCGGCGACGAGCGCGCCCTGCGTCTCGTGCAGGAAGATGTTGTATCCCGGCGTATCGAGAAAGTTGATTTTCGCCTTGCCCCATTCGGCGTAGGCGAGCCCCGCGGTGATGGAAAATTTCCGCTGGATTTCCTCCTCGTCGTAATCGGTGACGGAGGTGCCCTCATCTACTTTGCCGAAGCGGTTCACCATTCCCGCCGTGAAAAGCAACCCCGAAACGAGTTGCGTCTTGCCGGTGTCGCCGTGACCGACCAGCGCGACGTTGCGGAGGTTCTGGCCGTCGTAAATTTTCACGGATCACTCCTTATGAGGTCTGAGCCCGACACTCTAAGCGAAAAGTCGGGCAGGAGGCAAACTGCCATCCTAGCATATCCCTTTTCGAGGCTTCAACGCGGGTGCGGAGCCGGCGTCAATCCAGGTCGATATCGCGCAGGGGCGGCGTAACGGGTTCGTCCTTGGTCTGCTTCAAGGCTTCTTCAAACTTGCGCTCCAGAAGCTGCGATTTGACCTTCGCTTCCTCAGAGCTTTGCTGGAACAGCGCCTCGCGCCGGGCCTTTTCCTTTTCGAGGAGCTGGGAGGCGTGGGCAATATCCGGCGCCTTGGCGTGCTTGGGGGGCGGGGTGTGGTAGAGCACCTTGCCGAGCTCGGCGTCAACCTTCAAGCGGGCGCCACAGCAGGGGCAGGTGACTTCCAGTGCGGATTTCTCCTGCGGACTCATCTCGGCCTCATGCTACGCGCCCTGGCAGGCTCGTGTCAAATCGCCGCGCCGGGCTTGCGGGAGGCTGGCCGGGCGCTTATACTGGCGCGCGAATTCAGAAGAATTGCGAGGAGGACATATGGCACCGATTTCCCGTCGGGATGTGGGAAAGATTCTGATTGCCGGCTCGGCCGGAATGCTGCTGGCGCGCCGGCCGCTGCGGGGCGCGGAGATGATTGACTCCGTGGTGGGTGGTGTGCCGCTGGGCGCGCAGAGTTACTCGTTCCGCGACCGCGATCTGGATGCCTGCATCGAAGGCTTCCGCACCGTGGGCTTAGGCGAGTGCGAACTCTGGCAGGGCCACGTCGAGCCACGCAAGATGAAGTGGACCGAACTCAAGAAGTGGCGGCTGGAAACGCCCCTGAGCTTCTTCGAGGACGTGCGCAAGAAATTCGAGGACGCGGGCGTACACATCCATGCGTACAACTACAGCTTCCGCCGCGAGATGGGCGACGATGAAATCGAGCGCGGCTTCGAGATGGCCAAGGCGCTGGGCGTCAGCATGATCACCGCCTCCGCCAACGTCAGTGTGGCGCCGCGCGTCGACAAGTTTGCCGCGAAGCATAAGATCCGCGTGGGCTTCCACGGCCACGACCAGACCAACAACCCCGACGAGTTTTCAACCCCGGAGACTTTCGCGCGCGCTATGAAGGGCGCCTCCGAATACATCTGCGTCAATCTCGACATCGGACACTTCGTTGCCGCGGGCGGAGACCCCGTCGAATACATCAAGGAGCATCACGACCGCATCGTGACGCTGCACCTTAAGGACCGCAAGAAAAACCACGGCGCGAACCTGCCCTTCGGCGAGGGTGAGACGCCCATTGGCCCCGTGCTGCGCCTGCTCCGCGACAAAAAGTGGAGAATCTACTCCAACATCGAATACGAATATGGCGAGGAGATCAAGGGGCTGGACACCATCACCGAAATGAAGAAGTGCTACGCATATTGCAGAAAGGAGCTGGAGGCATAAGTCGTAGCGGGGCTTTCAGGGCTCAGACTGATTGGGCTTCCTTCTGCCGGACTGCATCGCGGCCCTAACCGGCCCTCAGTCTTTTCCCAAGGCAATCACGAAATACTGCGCGCTCGCGGTGCCGACGTTCTTGATGCCGTGCTCGTCGTTGGAGGCAATGTAGGCCACCCCACCCGCGCCCAGGCGCGTGCTTTTGCCATTTACCGTGACTTCCACGACTCCCTCGCGAATCAGGAACATCTCTTCGTGGCGGTGATGATGGGCCGCATGGGGCATGCTCCCCGCGGCGAGCTCCGTCTGGTGCGCTTCGATCTGGAAACCTTCGTGGGTTGTGCCCTCCAGGATTGGCCGGAAGCTGTTCCCGTTGCTGGTACTGGCCTTGAGATCTTCGAACCGCTTAACCGTGGTTGGCACGCTCGTAGTCCCGGCGGCACGGGCGTGGGCCGCCGCCAGCGCAGGCACAAGCAAGCAGAGATTCCTTCTCGCTAAGTCCATCTCGATTTCCTCCTTAAAGGGCCATTTCCGGCTGCTCAGCGTGGGGCGGCGGGAAGCGATGGCGGGTTCGCTGGTGTTGCCGGTTTCTGCCCGGCAAGCTGCTGGTATACATCTTCCACAGCGCGCATGCCCAGTTCACGCGCGCTCCACGGGTGATTTTCGAGCGGGTTCACCTCCTGCCGGATCCCACCCAAGGTCTTTCCCTGCTGGAGGCGCGATTGCACCTCATTGACCAACCATTCCAAATAGCCTCGAAATTCCGCCAACTGTTTCTTGTCGCCGGGCGGGCCGTGGCCCGGAACATAGAGGTCCGCATCCCAGGACTCGAGATCGCGCAAGACCTCAATCCAGCGCCGCACGTCGGTCGATGCCAGGCGGGGGAAGTAGCCGTTCGCGTAAAGATGCCCGAGGAACAGTACTTTCGCGGCGGGCAAGTAGACGACCGCCTCGCCCAACGCGCTGCCGTCCATCACGCGTCGCATGCGGATTTCCTGGCCGCCCAGGCGAACCGACATCTCCGCGTCGAAAGTCTGCGTCGGCAGCGTGGGATGGATGCCGCGCATGCGTCCCTGCAGGCGCCAGTTCTCGTCTTCAGCCAGGCGTCGGACAAGGTCGTCGCGATACCGCCGCATGGCGGCTTGGGCCTGGCTTGAGGAAACGATGATGGCGCTCTGGTCCACGAAGACCTCGTTGCCCAGCATCTGGTCGGGGTCAGCGTCGGTGTCGAGGACGTAGCGCACCGGCAGATCGGTGCGCTGGCGAATCTCGTAAAGGATTTCGCGGGCGTGGAAGGGCGTGTTGGTGGTGTTCACCACGACTACCCCCTCGCTCGTGAGGATGAAGCCTGCCGTCCCTGTACGGCTGAACTGGGGGTCGCCATCCTGGTCGAGAACGTCCTCGGGAATCCACACGAAAACGCCCGGCTTGATTTCCCGGACCTCGTAGAGGCCGCGGGCGGGAGGACGGGAGTAGGCAGTAGGGAGTAGGGAGTCGGCAGAAAGCAGAAGGCTGAAGGCAGAAAGCAGAAGACAGTAGACGGTAGAGGGCAGGCGGGGGACGAAAACCGAAGCGCGGGCGGCCGCCGCTCTCGACTTCTCAACTCTCGACGCTCGACTCCCCTCAGATATCCACATAGACCTGCGCACGCCAGCGCTCAGGGGTCTGCTCAAAAGCAAGCTGGTGATAGGTGATGGCCTTCACCAGCAACTTCATTTGGTGCCTCGCGGGATCGAGTTTCTCTCCCCGCGCTTCCGCCACCAGCTCCGTGTCGCCTTCCAGGCCGACTCGAAAGTCGGAAAAGAGCCAGCCTTCACCGTCGTGAAGATAGAGCAACTGGCTTAGCCAGTCGACGAGCAGGCTGGCCGCGTCGGAACTCTTTTCCATGACCACCACCCGCTTGCGCGGCTCGATGGATTCAAGATCGGTGATGAGAAAAAACAGCGCCCGCGCCGCGTTGGCAAACGTTTCCTCGCGCGTCGCGCCGAACGCTTCGAAGCCCACATCCGCCGTGTGTTCGAGAATTCGAAAAGGTTGCATGGCAAAGCTATCCGCCTTCAGCCGTCAGCGTCGGGGGTGTCTGCACCGCCGGCGCTCTCGCTTGCCCAGATGGCCTGCGCCTGAGGGCTGGCGACTGCGGCTCCACATCATACTCAAGTGAGGCCGGGTTTTGTAGCGCCGTTCGCGCTTGTCTGGACTTTCGGGCCGCTCTCGCGTAGCATGGCCGCAACCGGAAACCGCTTCCATGTCTTCCAATGACGACAAGATTTTCGGCTACGCGGCCCTCGGCTTCGGGCTCGGGCTCTACTGGTTCATCAAGGGCTTTCGCATGTACCGCAAGTACCGCGTCCTGGCCGACACGCCCGAAGTGCCCATCCGCAGCGTGGCTATGGGGCTGGTGGAGATTCACGGTAAGGCGACGGGGGAAGAGCAGATCTACAGCCCGGTGGGCAACACGCCCTGTTATTTCTACAAGGTTGAAATCGAAAAGTACATGAAGGACTCGAAGGGCCGTGGCCGCTGGACCCATGCGGCCACGGACTTGAACGGCCTGAGGTTTTACCTTGCGGACGCCTCGGGGAAGGTCTTGGTCGACCTGCACGACGCGGAATTCGATTTGCCCGAAAACTGCAAACGCGAGACCGAGCGAGGGGCCGGACTGGGCTTCACCTCGATTTTCGGCGCGAGCCAAAGGAACAACCCCGCGCTGGGAATCGGACCGACGGACCAAGACCTGCTGGATTATGTGGCGCGTGTCGGCTCGGGGATGGTGATACCCAACCTTGTTTCCTCGAGCCCGCCGACTTTTCCGGCGGGCGGAGCAACGAGCAGTACCCCAACTCCGGAGTCCCGGGACGTAGCCCAGCGAGAACTGGAACTGTTCCGTCAACAGATGCGGGCAGGCAGGAGCGGTCAGAGCTTCAGCAGCGGGCTGGGGGGAGTTTTCAACTTCTTCAGGGGCGCGGGACTTTCGCGGACGGCGGTCCACTCCACGAGGCTCCGGCTGACTGAGTTTTGTGTGGTCCCCGATCGCTGGTACGACTTGACCGGAACCTGCGCCGAAAACCCCAACCCCAGGGATGAGAACGATCGCAACCTGATCGTCAAAGGTGAAAACGAGCCCACCTTCCTCATCTCCTGGCGAACCGAAAAAGATATCGAAGGCCACCTGCGCTGGCGCTCACTCCAGTACATCTTCGGCGGCGGCATCCTCTCGGTAATTTGCCTTGCGGTCATGCTCTTTAAGCTCGGCTGGCTCTGAAGCGGGCAACTCCTGGACAGCAATTTCCACCTCTGCTAGCATCCCGTGCAACTGGGATCTGTCCATGTCGGATGATGGTGAACTCTTCGTTTCGGCCCTCTTCGGATTCGGCGTGGGGACTTGGATCTTCGTCCGAGGGTTTCGCCAATTCCGCAAGTATCGCGTGCTGGTCGATACCCCGGGGATTCCCATTCGCAGTGTCCCCATGGGCTTGGTAGAGATCCATGGCATGGCTAGGGGCGAGGAGCAGCTCTTCAGCCCTGTCAGCCACACCCCATGCTTCTACTACAAGGTTGAAATCGAGAAGTGGATGAGCGACTCCGAAGGCCGCGGGAGTTGGTCGCATCACTTCACGGACCAAAACGGAGTGCGCTTTTACCTTCAGGACGAAACAGGGAAGGTCCTGATTGATCCGCAAGGAGCGGAACTTGACCTCAATCGGAATGCCCGGTGTGAGGCGGGCGGCGGTTTCAATCGAGGCTTCTTATCCATGTTCGGAGGCGGAAAGAAAACGGACCCAACTTTGGGCATTGGGCCGTCTGAATCCGAGCTGCTCAGTTACATTTCGAGCGCCGGGACGGGACTATTTTTGCCGCAGCAAGTTCCTACGACTCCGCCCTCCGGCAGCGCCACCGCTGGGACGACCAGCAACGGCCCACCTTCACTGCACGACGCGCGGGTGCAGTTCGATGCCTTCTTGCGCGAATTTCGTCGGCGAGGAAGGGTAGCAACGGCAGGTGGAGATCTGAGCACCATCCTCAACTTCGTCCGCGGCGGACTTGCGAGATCAAGCCGAACTGTCCACTTCGGCGAACAGTTCCGGTTGACAGAGCATTGCATCGTCCCCGACCGCCCTTACGACATCACTGGCACCTGCACCGAAAACCCCAGCCCCAGGGATGAGAACGATCGCAACCTGATCGTCAAAGGTGAAAACGAGCCCACCTTCCTCATCTCCTGGCGAACCGAAAAAGACATCGAAGGCCACCTGCGCTGGCGCTCCCTCAAGTACATCTTCGGCGGCGGCATCCTCTCGGCAATTTGCCTTGCGGTCATGCTCCTAAAGGCTCTGACGGGTTAGTCCGGCCTCAACTGGACGGTCGGGGGAGTCTCTGCTAGGATTCCAGCTACGTGGGGCCTCACTATGGCACAGGATGAGGGGAAGCTATATTTCTACTGCGCGCTCGGCTTTGGGGCGGGCATCTGGATTTTCTTCAAAGGCTTCCGCGAATTCCGCAAATACCGTGTGCTCGCCGATACACCGGAGATTCCTATTCGCAGCATGCCGATGGGCTTGGTGGAAATCCATGGCGAAGCCTTCAAAGCAGTCAATCTCCTTTCGAGTCCGTTAACGCACACCTCCTGTTGTCTCTACAAGGTGGATATCGAGCGTTGGAAGCGCAATGAGAAGGGCAGCGGCGGGAGCTGGGTCCACCACCGTACGGACATCCAGGGGTTGCCCTTTTACCTCCAGGACGCGACCGGCAAGGTGCTCGTCGAGCCCCAGGAAGCCGAACTCGATTTGCCCCAGAACGCCCGGTGTGAGGCGGGGCCGGGATCGGTTGGCACCGGGATGGCGAGCGCCGCGAGCGACCAGGAGTTGCTCCAGTACGTCACCCAGGCCGATGTCCACAGAGTTACGAACCTCGTCGGGCGCGGCATCTCATTTTTGGGCTCTCGCGCCGACCCGCAACACGAGCCGACCGGGGAGAAACTCCTCGAGCTCTTCAGCCAAACATCCGGCGCCACGGATTTCCGGCAGCGCATGATCACTCTGATGGCGCCCAAGCTGCGCGAGCACCTCCAACAAATGGGGCCGCAGTCCGATCCCCAAAACGAGCAGGCGAGGCTCGCCGCCCTCGAAGCTTTCAATCATCCGCAGGGCAGTCCCGAGTTTGTGGCCGGACTGCAGCGCGCCGCGTCTTTTGTCCCGCCCGATGAGCAGAAACGTTTCCTCGCGGCATTGGGGGCGCTCAGTCCGAGTGATTCGGCGGCTACGATGGTTTTCAACGCGGCCTCGGGCCGCTACCGCTTGACCGAGTATTGCGTCGTGCCCGGCCAGTCGTACGACATCACGGGCACCTGCACGGAGAATCCCCATCCCCAGGACGAGCACGACCGGAACATGATCCTGAAGGGGCAGAACGAACCCACTTTCCTGATCTCCACACGCACCGAGAAGGAGGTGGAACGCAACTTGCGCAACAAGGCCCTGAAGATGATCTTGGGCGGCGGGACCCTCTCGCTGATCTGCCTGGCCATCATCCTCGGCAAGCTGGGATTGTTCTGAGTCGGCTTGGAATCGGCGTGCTGGGAAAGGGGCCGCGGAGCCGCACCGCTGGACAGGAGCGGAAGTTTTGGTTACGATGTCGCGAGTTTTGAAGGGACGGATCTTTGCTGACGCGGAAATTCTGCCTTATCCGTCTCAGCGATCGGCGAGACAACCGGGAGGAACCTCGTGGTAGGCCTGACGATTCTGATCGGTCTGGTCGTGATTCTGGTGGTGGTGGGAGTCTTCGTCTACTTCATCACCATTTACAACAGCCTGGTGCGCCTGCGGAACGATATGGACAAGGCCTGGGCGAATATCGACGTGCTGCTCAAGCAGCGGCACGACGAGTTGCCCAAGCTCATCGAAACCTGCAAGGGCTACATGCAGTACGAGCAGAAAACCTTCCAGCTCATCACCGAAGCCCGCACCGCCTTCATGAAGGCCTCGACGGTCGGGGAGAAAGCCCAGGCCGACAACATGATCAGCGGAGCCTTGAAGAGCTTGTTTGCCGTCTCGGAGAACTATCCGGACTTGAAGGCCAACAACAACTTCATGCAGCTCCAGAAGCGCATTTCAGAGTTGGAAGAGAGGATCGCCGACCGGCGTGAGTTCTTCAACGACGACGTGAACACGTTCAATATCCGCATTCAACAACTCCCGGATGTCTTCGTGGCGCGCATGTTGAACTTGCAGCGGCGCGATCTCTTCAAGGTTGCGGAGGAAGACCGCCGCGACGTGGAAGTGAAGATGGCCTGATTGTTGACCGCGAGGGGGTCCAAAAGGCCCTGGTCAGGAGCCCGTTATGTCACCTGCAATGCTGATCGTCGGAACCGTCATCGCGCTGGGCCTCCTGTTGATTCTTGTCCTTGTCGTGGTCGCCCTCATCCTGTACTTCGTGGGCATCTACAACAACCTGGTGACCCTCAAGAACGACATCGATCGCTCGTTTGCGAACATCGACGTGATCCTCAAACAGCGCCACGATGAGCTGCCGAAGCTGATTGATACGTGCAAAGGGTACATGCAGTACGAGCAGAAGACACTTCAAGCCGTCACCGAGGCCCGCACCGCTTACATGCGCGCCACCACGCCCGCCGACAAGATGCAGTCCGATAACATGATGACCGGCGCCCTTAAGACGCTCTTCGCCGTCGCCGAGAAATACCCCGACCTGAAGGCCAATACGAATTTCATGCAACTGCAGGGTCGCATCACCGAACTCGAAACCAAGATTGCCGGACAGCGCACCACCTTCAACGAAGACGTGAACGTCTTCAACATCCGCATCGCGCAGATTCCCGCCAATTTCGTCGCCGGCTTCATGCGCCTCCAGCCTCACGCACTCTTCCAGGCCGCGGAAGCCGACCGCGAGGATGTGCAGGTGAAATTCACCTAGCGGGATCCTTCCGTCCGGCACAAAAGCCTCCTGAGCATCTTGTAGAGCGCAACCCGCTTCGCCGCCTTGTGCCCCTTCTCAGCGAAAAACGCAAACAAAAAAAGGCCCGCCTTGGGGAAGCGGGCCTGGGGAAAGGAGGAAAACCTGGGAACGAGTCGAACTATCTCTTCTTTTTCTTGGCCTTTTTCTTCGGTGCCATCTGGTGTTTGACCTCCATTCAGGAGATTGAGAACCGCGCGCGATGGCCAAGATATTGAGGCCGGGCGCGTCCGTGCCCCTATATGTAGTAGTATCCGGCGAGTTTGTCAAGCACAATCTTAAGCCGCCAGCGCCGCCCGCCGAATCGTGGCACACTTACTTCCAGCTTTATCCGCTTCGACCTGTGAGAGGAGGTCGCACCATGAGTTCTTTTCCATCACGCCGCGGATTTCTCCTCGGAGTCTCGGGACTTGCCGGCGCGGGTCTCGGCGCTGGCGCACGAAACCAGCCCGGTCTTCCTGCCAGTGGCGGTCTGGCGCGGGTGCAGGGCGCGTTCATCGATTCGCGCAGAGTGCTGCTCTGGGAATGCACTCGCAAGGAAATCCGTGAAGCGCTCGAGGGTGGCCGGCTGAAAGCCGCGATCGTCCCCACCGGGAGCACCGAACAGCACAACGAGCACTTGGCGATGATTCAGGACACGGCGAGCGCGGTGCTGGTGGCACAGCAGGCGGCGCTCCAGCTCTGGCCGCAGGTGACAGTGGCGACTCCCGTGGCGGTAGGCATCTCGCCCTACTGGATGGAGCGCCCAGGCACGCTGACGCTGCGTCCCGAAACCTATCTGGCGATGGTCTACGATATCTGTGACAGCCTGCGGCAGCATGGCCTGAAGACGATTTTCATCGTCAACGGGCACGGGGGAAACGACAAGCCGCTCAGGGAGCACCTGGCCGAGTTCCGCTCCAAACTCGGCGTGAACATCGACGCCTGCTCATACTGGGACGCCTTTGCCGAAGCGGCGAACCGCGAGGAAGCAAAGAAATATATGGAGACCGGTATCGAGAACATTCCCGGCCATTCGGCGGAGTTTGAGACTTCGTTCGCGCTTGCCGCCTTCCCCGAGCGTGTCCATCGTGACGGCGTGGATTACGAGAAGGTCAGGCTGAACCTCAAGGACCCCAAGGACGCCGCAGACGACCGCCGCTACTACTACGAATCCTTGAAGGCTCGCGCCGAAAAAGGCGAGGCGCTGATGCGCATTGCCGTGGATTGGGTCGCCGATCGACTCCGCCGAATGATTGCGGCATCTTAAGCCGCCCGACTGGTTTTTCCCTAGCCCCCGCTTTTTCCGCGGTGCTGCTGGACGTACCGGCCGATGTTTTCCACCGTGTCGAGCCAGATGCCGTTGGCAGGATTCTCGGCGTATTTGCACAAAGCCTCGAGCGCTGCGGTATCGGTGGTTTGATACCCCTTCTTGCCGATCTCGTGGCCGACAAAGATGATCCATCTGCCATCTTCGGCGGCCTTGGAGACGATCTTTTGCATTGCGGCGAAGTCCATATCGTCGAAGCTCGTTCCCATGGCCTGTGCCAAGTCGCAGAACGCCGGATCGTTCGCCGCTTCGTCGAGATATCCCCGCCCGACGAGGAATCGCTCGGCGACCAGCGGCACGTAGCTCCGCACCTCGCGCCCTCTCCCCACGAATTTCAGGCCGCAGGGGTAGGCGAACGTCATGGGCTTCACGCCCAGCAGGCGCTGGATGTTGGCGATCGAGTCGTCCAGGTTCTTGGCCATCCGGTCCAGCGTGTAATCCTCCAGAGCATTGTTCAAGGAAAACGCGTAGTTCCCGTGTACGGATGGGTTTGCGAGTGGCTGCCGATTTCGTGCCCCGCGGCTACGATTTTCTTCCAGCCTTCCAGCCGTTCCTCGACTCCTGAGGGCAACGCATAGAACGTGGCTTTGACTCCGAGTTTGGTGAGCAGTGGCAAACCCACATCCGGCTGGCTCAGCCGCGCGTCGTCAAACGACAAGCTGATCGCCACGCGCTTGCCGTCCGGCCATTTGAACGGCGTTTTCCTTCCGGGGTTCGCCGGAGGAGCAGAGTGCTGGGCGGAAGCCCCCGTACTGAAAATGAACATGCAGCACAATCCGAGTGCTGCGGTCGTGCAAGTTGCCAGGCGCGTCATCGCGGTTGCACTCCTTCGTCATCAAGATCTCGACTGCGGTTTCCAGAGTGTACGCTGAATGCTTTCTCCTGATTGAGAAAAAACGTCGCCGCCGGCAGAAACGCGCGGACTCGGCAAGTGGGCGCGTGCAATGCAGTCGCGGCCCGAGAGTCCCTTTCGGGGGATCGCAGACTTCAAGGACCGTACCAGCAATCGGGACACGCGGGTAGCGTCCTGAATGTGTGTTGCTTATTGAGTCCGAAGGCGTACAATGGGGACTGGAAAGTTAGCTGGTGAAAGTCAAATGGCAAGGATACTAGACCTCATTTTGATCGTGATCTCCGTTGGCGGTTTCGTGGCGCTGTTGGGCTATAAGCTGGTACTCATGTCCCGTTACCGAAATGACCCAGCCAAACTTCAGGCGCTAGTTTGGACTGACCAGGTGTTTCCCAAGCGCCTACAGCGGTTTATATACAACGAGGATGCAAATAGGGCCGGAAAAGCCTCAGTGCCCAATTCACACGTTAAGTAGGTCGCCTCGCGGCGCAATCCCCCAACACAGATTTAAGACACCACCGGCCCCCGGGGGCGTTTGACAATCCTGGGGCCTTACCCTAGACTGGCTGGCTTCGGCACGAACGCCCCGGACAATCTGTATACCGCGACTTAGTCCGCAAGGACTGGTTCCCCCGAAGCCAAACCCATCGTCAGGAAAAGAATTCATGCCCGGAATCATCAAGCAAAGACTCTTCACTCCCGGCCCCACTCCCCTGCTGATGGAGGCGCAGGCGCGGACGCTGACGGCTGCCAACGTTCACCACAGGACGGAAGCGTTCCGCAAGATCCTGGCGGAGACGCTGGAGCTGCTGAAATACTATTTCAACACCAAGAACGATGTGCTGGTGTTTGCAAGCTCCGGCACAGGAGCCATGGAAGGCTCCGTCTCCAACCTTGTCTCGCCCGGCGAGCGCATCCTGGTGGGGACGGCGGGCAAGTTTGGCGAGCGCTGGCTGAGCTTGGCGCAGGCCTATGGAATTGAGGCAGTCAAGGTCGAATCGCCCTACGGCCACCCCGTCGATATCGAGGCGATGAAGCAGAAGCTGGCCCAGGAAGGCCCCTTCCGCGCCGTTTACATTCAGGCCACGGAGACTTCCACGGCCGTGATGAACGACGTGCAGGCGCTGGGTGAAGCCGTCAAGAATTACCCGGAGACGTGCTTGGTGGTCGACGCGATCACGGGACTCGGCACGACCGACCTGCGGCCTGACGAGTGGGGCCTCGACATCGTGATCGGCGGCTCGCAGAAGGCGGTGATGATTCCGCCCGGCCTCGCTTTCGTGAGCGTCAGCGAGAAGGCTTGGGGCCTGATCGCCAAAGCCAAGCTGCCGCGTTTCTATTTCGACTTCGCCAAGGAGCGGAAAAATCAAGCCAAGGGCGAGACGGCTTACACGCCGGCGACGACGCTGGTGATCAGCCTGCACGCGGCGCTCGAGTACATCAAGGAGATGGGGCGCGAGAACCTCATCGCCAACGCGGCGCTACTGGCCTCGCTCGCGCGCGAAGCCGCCAAGGCGCTGGGCTTGAAACTGTTCGCCGCCAGCTCGCCCGCGAACGCGGTCACCGCCGTTTGTGCGGCGGAGGGAATGGATTCCGGCGCGATCATCAAAGAACTGCGCAGCCGCTTCGGCGCCATCGTCGCCAACGGCCAGGGGAGCATGAAAGGCCAGATCTTTCGCCTCGCGCACCTGGGCTACTATGACGTGGCGGATCTGTTTGCCATAGTCGCAGCGTTGGAGATCGCTCTTGTCAAGCTGGGCCAGAAGGTCGAACTCGGCAAGGGTGTCCGAGCCGTCGAGGAAGCTTATCTGCGACTCGTCAGTTAGCTTTGTGGGGGCGATGCTTCGATCGCCCTCGTTGGGCTTTGTAGGGGCGATGCTTGCATCGCCGTCGTCGGGCGGGGCAAGCCCCGCCCCTACGATAGTGAAGAGTGCCCTCATGAAAATCCTGGTTGCTGATAACGTTTCGGAACGCGCTCTCGAAGTGCTCAAGAGCGAGCCATCGTTCGAAGTCGTCTTCTTGCCCGCAAAAGCTGGGGCGTCCGTCACCGACGAGATCAAAGACGCCGACGCGCTGGTGGTGCGCAGCGCCACGAAGGTCACGGCGCAATTGCTCGAGCACGCAACCCGGCTGCGCGCCATCGGTCGCGCGGGCGTGGGCGTCGATAACGTGGACCTCGACGCGGCCACGAAAAAAGGCATCGTGGTGATGAACACTCCCGGCGGCAACGCCGTCGCTGTGGCGGAGCACGCCTTGGCGCTGATTCTGGCGATGGTGCGTCGCCTCCCGCAGGCCGACGGCGCGCTGAAACAGGGGAAGTGGGAGAAGAAGAAACTGATCGGCACGGAGCTGCGCTCAAAAACCCTCGGCCTGATCGGCCTCGGGAAGATCGGCATGGAAGTGGCCCGGTTGGCGCAGGCGTTTCAGATGGAGGTCGTCGCTTATGATCCTTACGTTTCCACCATGCTGGCGCGCGAGCAGAACGTCCGCCTGGTCCCGCTGGAGGAATTGCTGAGGGCGAGTGACTTCATCAGCGTGCACGCCTCGGCGACGCCCGAGACCAAACACCTGCTGAATGCGTGGACACTCGCCATGGCGAAACCGGGCGTGCGCATCGTCAACTGCGCGCGCGGCGAACTGATCAACGAAGCGGACTTGCTCGCCGCGCTCGAGAGCGGCCAGGTGGCGGGCGCGGGGCTCGACGTCTTCGAGCAGGAGCCGCCCAAGGACTTCAAGCTGGTGGGCCATCCGAACGTCGTGGCCACGCCGCACATCGCCGGCTCGACGGAAGAGGCGCAGGAAATCGTCGGCATCCGCATCGCCGAGCAGGTGCGTGATTACCTCTTGCAAGGAGTGGCGCGCAACGCCGTGAACATGCCTTCGATTTCCGCCGAGGAGTACAAGAAGCTCCAGCCCTACCTCGAGCTGGGCGAAAAACTGGGCAGCTTCGTGGCCCAAATCGCCGGCGGGCGGCTGGAAGAAATCCGCATCAGCTATGACGGCGGGCTGGCGCAAATGAACACGCACCTCGTTAAGAACGCGGTGCTCAAGGGGATTCTGAGCCGCATGCTCTCCGAGCCCGCCAACCTGGTCAACGCCGGCGCGATCGCCCAGGCGCGCGGCATCGAGGTGCTGGAACTCTCCAGCGTCCGTCGCGCGGCTTACACGAACTCGCTGGGCATCTCGCTGCGCACCGAGAATGACTCCGCTTCGGCGCTGGGCATGGTGGGTCTGCGCGGCACGCTGCGTATCCTGGGCATCAACGATATCGATATCGAAGCCCCGCTGCGCGGCGTCATCCTCTTCATCCGCAATCAGGATGTGCCGGGGGTCATCGGCCGCGTGGGGACGCTGCTCGGCGACCACAAGATCAACATCGCCAACTTCGCCTTGGGCCGTAACCAGAAGGCTCAGGAAGCCCTCGGCCTCGTCAACGTGGATAACCACGTGCCGGACGCCGTGCTCGACGAAATCCGCGCCATCCCGGCCGTGGGATTCGCGCGGGTGGTCAGCATTGAGTGATGGAGAGATTGAGTGATCGGGCCATCGGGCCATTGAGCGATTTCTGAGCGGCGTCAATGACCCGA
Source organism: Terriglobia bacterium (assembly GCA_020072905.1). GTDB lineage: Bacteria > Acidobacteriota > Terriglobia > UBA7540 > UBA7540 > JAIQGB01. The sequence continues at coordinate 22,526 of JAIQGB010000004.1, forward strand.
TGACTCAATCACCCGATGACTCAATTCAAAATCTGGGTTTTTAAGATCAATACGAAGCGCGGCTGGGAGTTTGACGAGTATTTCCGCTCGCGGACGCGCGGGGTCTACGAGCTCGGCGACGAGGGCTGGATTCGCAGCGCCTCGAGCCTGAGATATCTCCGTGAGGAAGTGAAGCGCGGCGACCTTTTCCTCTGCTACGAGGTGGACCGCAAGCGTGTTGTGGGCCTCGCGCGCGCGGCCTCCGACGGCCGAGACGTGGGCCTGGGCTCGCTGCTGGATTTCTGCCCGCCGCGTGAAGCCGTGCGCTTCCAGAATCCTCTCACCCGCCGCCCCGACCTCGATCACATCCTCGCCTTCAGCCCGCACCGCGGGCGCGGAACCGTGCAGAAAATCGACCTCGATGAATTTTCCCGCCTGAAGCGTATAATCCTCCGGAAAAATCCCGAGCAGGCTGAGGCGCTCCGGCGCCTCATGGATCCCCGGTAGGGGCGGGTCGCGGCGGGAACGGGCCGGGGAACCGCCCCTGCGATACTCAGTGGGAGGTCAATCATGAAACGCTTCCTGGCAGGACTCGTCGTGGGACTCTCGGTGTCGGGCCTGACGCTGCTCGCCCAGCATTTGGCCAGCGAAAACATCGTGCAGCCGCAGCCGATCTTCGAAAACCAGAGGGTGAAGGTGCAACGCTGGGTGTTGAAGCCCGGCGAAGGGACGCCGCTGCACGCTCACACGCTGGATCACATTTCCGTTGTCTTGCAAGGCTCTGCCGTAAAAGATATGGGTACGGACGGGTCTTCCAAAACCGTCAAGGAACAGGCTGGCCAGGTCGCGTATGTGCCCGGCACCGGGCGAACGCATTCGTTTGCCAACGTCGGCTCGACGACGCTGGAGTCGATATCCATTGAGTTGAAATGACATTGAGGAGGTAAATGGTGAATTATGAATAGTGAATTGTGAATGGCGAAAGAGCATTTCGTGATCGGTAATTCACCATTCAGAATCCACTATTTTCAATGCGCCTCGCTGATTTCTTCCATCTCGAGGAAAACGGCACGACGGTCCGTCGCGAAGTGACCGGCGGCGTGACGACCTACCTCGCCATGTCGTACATCATCTTTGTGCAGCCGGGCGTGCTCGCGCAGGCGGGAATGGATTTCCGCTCCGTCCTGTATGCTACCTGCCTCTCGGCGGCCCTGGCGACCTTTCTGATGGGCCTGCTCGCCAACTACCCGGTGGCGCTGGCGCCAGGCATGGGCGAGAACTTTTTCTTCGTCTTCACGCTTTGCGGGACCGCCCCACTGGGTTTCGGTCTGACGTGGCAACAGGCGCTCGCGGCGGTCCTTGTCGCCGGCGTGTTCTTCATTCTGCTCACCCTCTCGGGAATCCGCTCGAAGATCATCGACTCCATTCCCAACTCTCTCAAGGTGGGAATCGCTGCGGGGATCGGGCTCTTCATTACGCTCATCGGGCTCGAGTACGGCAACCTGATCGTTTCCAGCCCCGCAACGCTGGTGCGCCTGGGCGACTTCCGCAACCCCGTGGCGCTGGTGAGCGTGCTGGGCCTGCTGGTGATGATCGTCTTGCTGGCTTATCGGGTGCGCGGCGCGGTGCTGATCGGCATCGCGGCGACGACCGCCATTGCCGCTGGTTTCGGCCTGGTGCATTATCGGGGCATCTTTACGACCGCGATCCACCTGGCGCCGACCTTCTGGAAATTTGATTTGCGCGGCTTGATGGGCGTGCACCCCGCAACGCTCGGGGCGGCGATTTTCGTGCTGCTCTACCTGGCGCTGTTTGATACGGTCGGAACGCTCGTTGGCGTCGGCCAGCAGGCGAGCCTGCTGCGCGAGGGGAAGCTGCCGCGCTCAGGGCAGGCGCTCTTCGCCGACGCGGTGGGGACGACGATGGGCGCCGCGCTCGGCACGTCCACCATCACCTGCTACATCGAATCGGCCGCGGGCGTTTCCGACGGCGCGCGCACGGGCCTCGCCAACATGGTGACCGGCGCGCTGCTGCTGGCCTCGATGCTCTTCAGCCCGCTGGCTTCCATGATCGGCGGCGGAGTCCCCGTGGGAACGGACGCTGCGGGAAATCCGATTCTTCGTTATCCCACGCTCGCGCCAGCGCTCATCGTGGTGGGCGCGATGATGCTCAAGGTCGTCAGAGAACTCCAGTGGGAGGATCCCACCGAATACCTGCCCGCATTTCTCACCATCGTCGGCATTCCTCTGACCTTCAGCATCGCCTCCGGAATCGCTTTTGGGTTCATCTCCTATGCGGTCGGCAAAGTCGCGACGGGGCGCTGGCGCGAATGCCCGGCGCTCACCTATCTCTTCGCCGCGCTCTTTGTGGTGCAGTTTCTGGTGGTGTGACAGGAGAGTCGTAGGGGCGATTCGCGAATCGCCCCCACCGGGCGCAGTGAGTCGGAACGGAGACGCTACACGACTCCGCTCTGGACTTTCAGGCCTTCCAGTCCACGCTTGATTTCTTTCTCGAGTTCCTGAGGCAGTTCTTCGTGGAGGGGCTGCATCTCCTGCTGCAGTTCCTCCTGCTGGTCCTGCAAATCCTGCTGCTGGTCTTCCAATTCCTGGGCTTGTTCCGCCTGCTCGCGGGCTTGGACCTGGGCATCAGCGGCCAGATCTTCTATTCCTTCCAGATCAATCAGCGGCTCGGCCAAGGCAAGTCGCCGCGGCCCCAAGTTCTGGGCCGGGTCGAGCTCGACGGTCAGCGTCTGCTCGTGTTTGTCTCGGACGATGGTAAGCGCGAGCTTGCGTTTCTCTTTCTGATCGGCGTTTCCGTCCAGGGCGCGGCGGAGCGCGCCGACGGTGGAGACTTCCTTGCCGTCCGCGGCCACGATGACGTCCCCCGCCTTGACCCCGGCTTTTTCGGCGGCGCTGCCCACCACGACTTCGCGCACCAGGATGCCCTTGCCCTGCTTCACGCCGAAGTACTGCGCCAGTTGCGCAGTCAGTTCATCACCGGAGATCCCCAGGCGCGCTCCACGCTGCATCCAGACGAAATTGAAGTCGGGCACGCGGACTTCCGGCATGGGATGCGGTACGCGCACATTGAAGGTTCCCGGAGGCCCCGGCGCTTGAAAGTAAGCCATGTCGTGGTCCTCGGGCTCGGCGAGCTTCGCAGTAAGCGTCTTCGTCTCGCCGCCACGGCGCACCACGATGGCGACGTCGCGGCCCGGAGGGGTCTCCCGGACCAGCCGGCGAAGCGGCATCGCGCTGCGGGCCTTCTCCCCGGCGAACTCGACGATAATGTCATCCTTGGCGAGACCCGCCTTGGCCGCGGGGCTGTCTTCGTGCACTTCCTTCACCTGGACGCCGTACTCGCCGGAAAGTTTCAGCTCCGTCGCCTTCTCCTCGCTGATGTCACTTAGCGTCACTCCCAGCCACGCTCCGCCCCCATCGAAGTTGAACCGGAATTGTTTCTCGATCCGCTGATTTGGTCCAGCCAGGACGAACGCTTCGCCTTCTTCTCGATGCTTCTGATTTTCGGTGTCCTGCGCGCGCGTCTGGGCGACGGCCACGGCGGCGGCAGCCAGCAGCGCGGTAATCAGAACAGCGTTTCGAGCTTTCATGGGTTCCCTCCCGATTCTTATGTTTTCCGGCGGCCAGTTCCTCACAGCAATTCTTCATTCTCGGTAACGCGGATGTCTCCCCGGATCGTTCGCAGGCGGACGATGGTTCCCCCGCGGCCCAGGCGCGTTCTCCACGTGGTGTCGCCGGGCACGTCGCTGACGGTAAATGTGTAACGGCTGTCCACGTGGCCGGCGACCGTACTCAACTGCAGATCGGCGTTGGCTCCCGACGGCAGGCTGAGGAGAAGGTGTCCATTGACCGTGTCGAGATCGACCGGGCCCGAGGAGTCAGGCAGGGCCCGCAGGGAGACGGCAATGTTCCCGTTGATGGCGCGCGCCACGACGCTGCCGCTCACCTCGAGCTGCTCGATGTTGCCGTTGAGCGTTCGCGCGTCCACGCTGCCCTCGATCTGCTTCACCTTGATGCTGCCGTCCACGGTACGCAGGCGTTCCAACCGGACCTGGCGCGGCACGCGCAGGCGAAAATCCACGCGCACCGGGTCGGCGGACTGGCCCGGGTAGACGGTGCGCAGCACCAGGCGCCGATCGTGCGACTCCACGTCGATGTGGACGTCGTCGGGATTCGCTTCCGGCCCTCCCGGCTTCTTGATGACCGCCACCTGAACCTCCGCGCGGTCCCAGCCCTCGATCTCGATGTCGCCCTGGACGTTTTCGACGACGACGCTTCCCGCCGGCATCAGCGGGTAGCTCGCCACCCACAGACGAGCTTCCGGGGCTCCACCGCCGGCCCCGCCCAGCCGCAGAGACCTTCCGGCGGGGTCATCCTGCACCAGGCAACGGTTTGCCTGGACATCCGGTGCAACCAGTCCCACGAGGCCCACTGCCATGACTGCCAGACCGATTCGCTTCACGTCTCTCCTCCCCGGCTGATTCTGTCCAACGCGTTTCTATGGTTTGTCGCGCAGTTCCTGCTGCTTCTGTTGTCGCTGGTCCTCGCGCGCCTGCCAGCGCTTCCAGAAGGATGCCTGCTGGGCGCGGAGCTCCTCGAGCGTTTGCGCGTCGAGCTTGCGGATTTCGATGTTCCCGGCAATGGTGCGGACACGCAGAACTTCGCCCCCCCCGTTCAGATTGCCCTCGCCGCGCAGTTTGCTGGGCGCGAAAACCTGCCCGTCGCCTTGAACCTTGATCGCCGCGAAGTCGGAAAGGATTTTGTGCCCGGCCGCCATGTCGATGGCCGCGTCAATCGTGATCGGCAGATTGGGCGGGAGAAAAACGCGGATGTCTCCCGCGGAAGTCTGGAGTTCGGAGGCGGCGAAGGTTTTCTGGTCGGCATCCACCTGGGCCATGATGCAACCCGCGGCTGTCGAGGCGCGGACGGCGTTGCGGACCTGCAACAGGTCGATGCTGCCGCCGGCGGTCCTCACCTCCACCTTGCCGCGCGCGCCCTGCAGGCGGATGCTGCCGCCCGCCGTCTGCGCGACGACGTTTCCGGCGGTCTCACCGATATTGATCTGGCCGCCGGCGGTTCGGGCCTCGATCGCTCCCGAGGCCCCTCGAAGCATCAGGTCTCCGCCCGCCGTTTCGGCGCGCAGCGGCCCTTGAATCATCCCCGCGACCACTTCCCCGCCGCTGGTCTCGAGCACGGCAGGTCCGCGCACGTCGCCGACGCGAAT
>JAIQGB010000301.1 GCA_020072905.1 Terriglobia bacterium
GACGCCCTTCGGTCCATGCAGCTTGTGGGCCGAGAGTGAAAGCAGATCGACTCCCAGCTTTTCCACGTCCACCGGGATCTTGCCGACTGACTGCACGGCGTCCGTGTGGAAGTAGACATCGTGCTCGCGTGTGATGCGGCCGATCTCCTCCAGCGGCTGGATGGTGCCGAGTTCGTTGTTGGCGTGCATGACGGACACGAGCACGGTCTCGGGCCGGATGGCGCGCTCGACATCCGCCGGATCGACGACGCCGTTCGGGCCGACGCGCACGTACGTGACCTGCACTCCCTTCTTCTCGAGAGCCTGGGCAGTGTGCAACACGGCGTGATGCTCGATCGCTGTGGTGACGAGGTGCTTGGTCGCGGAGCGCGCGGCCTCGACGATGCCCACCAGTGCCGTGTTGTCGGCCTCCGTGCCGCCGCTGGTGAAGACAATCTCGCTCGGCCGGGCGTGGAGGAGCCGCGCCACCTGCTCGCGCGCCGTTTCCATGGCAGCTTTGGCGCGCTGGCCGTACCAGTGAATCGACGAGGCGTTGCCGTAGTCCTCGAGCCAAAAGGGCTTCATCGCCTCATACACTTCGGGCGCAAGCGCCGTCGTCGCGTTGTTATCGAGGTAGACTCTGCGCATGGTGACGCTTTACCGTGGGTCGACCCGTGTGTGCCCGGACCTTCTAGCCCCGCTATTCAAGCCTAGACGACGGCGTTCAAGATGTCAAACTGGGGCTGCTCAATGGGGCGAGAAGGAAGCTTCTTGCCTTCTCCTCTACTCTTGGGTATAAGGGCCGCACACCAGCGTCTTCAGGTTGAAAGGGGAATCCCGATGGCCGACAAGCGAAAAGACCCGAGCTTCCGCCGCCGAGAATTTCTAAAGAGAGTTGCAGCCGGTGGAGCGCTGGCCACCTCGGGACGGCTTCTGCGCGCCGCTCAGGAGCCGCCGCGGGGGGCTGAAATCTCATCGTCAGCGGAGGCGCGTTCGGCCCGCGCGCGCTTCAGCTATCCGCGCACCTTCACGGGGCGGAACCTGAAGATGATCGCGTTTCCGCTGGGCGGGATCGGCACGGGGACAGTGTCGCTGGGCGGCCGCGGCCAGCTTCGCGATTGGGAAATCTTCAACCGGCCCGACAAAGGGAATTCGCCGGACTATTGCTTCGCCGCTATCTGGGCGCAGGCGAAGGGACGTAAGCCCGTGGCGCGCGTGCTCGAAGCGCGTCTCGAACCGCCCTACGAAGGCGAGTCCGGCCTGGGTGCGAGCAACGTGCCCGGCCTGCCGCGCCTCGCCAGCGCCACCTTCACCGGCGCCTATCCCTTTGCGCGGATCGAGTTCAGCGACGCGAAGCTGCCGGTCAAGGTCAGGCTTGAGGCCTTCAATCCTCTCGTCCCTCTCGACGTCGAGGCTTCCGGCCTGCCCGTGGCGCTGCTTCGCTACACGGTACACAATCCGGGCGCAGCGCCGGCAAAAGTGGGCATCGCTTACAGCCTGCAAAATCCCGTGGGCAAGGAAGGAAAGCAGGCCGCGTTTCGCGAAGATAAAGGTGTTTCCGGACTCTTCATGACCGATCTCCTGGCGGACCCGTCTGCTCCGCTCAGCGGCTCGGTGGTTTTGGGAGTGCTCGGGGCGCCCGAGGGAAGCGTCAGCTATCTGCGCGGCTGGAAACGCGCTCAGTGGTGGGACGGCGCGTTGACGTTCTGGGACGACTTCAGCGCCGATGGCGCGCTTTCGAGCGATGCCCCGGCAGTGAACCCGGTCGGGTCAGTCGCAGTTACGCAGACCATCCCGGCAGGTGGCGAGGCGTCGGTTACCTTTTTCCTCGCCTGGCATTTCCCCAATCGGGCGCCCGAGCGCTGCGGCTGGCAGGCACCAGAAGGGCAAGAGAAGACGGTGGTGGGCAATGCTTACACCCAGCGCTTTTCGGACGCGTGGGAGGTCGCCCGGCATCTCGCCCGGGAGTTGCCCGTACTCGAATCGCGGACACGCCAGTTCGCGGCGGCGGTCGAAGCCTCGACGCTTCCAGCGCCCGTGCTTGACGCAGCGCTCAGCAATCTCTCCACCTTGCGCACAAACACAGCCTTTCTGACCGGTGACGGCGAGTTCCACGGCTTCGAGGGTTGCAACGACCAGCGCGGTTGCTGCCACGGCAACTGCACACACGTTTGGAATTACGAGCAAGCCACAGCTTTTGTGTTTCCGTCGCTGGCGCACTCGGTCCGCGAATCGGAGTTCCTGCGCAACACCGAAGAAAACGGATTGATGGGTTTCCGGTCCTATCTACCCGACGGCCTCGAGATTTGGAAAGCTGCGGCCGCCGACGGCCAGATGGGCTGCTTGATGAAGCTCTATCGCGACTGGCAGCTTTCGGGAGACACCGATTGGCTACGGAAGATCTGGCCGCAAGCCAAGAAGGCACTGGAATTCGCCTGGACCCAGGGCGGCTGGGACGCCGATCGCGACGGCGTGGCGGAAGGCGTTCAGCACAACACCTACGACGTCGAGTTTTACGGACCCAACCCCCTGTGCGGCGTGTGGTACCTCGGTGCACTGCGGGCTGGAGAAGCGATGGCCCGTGCTCTTGGTGATGCGGAGTCGGCCGGCGAATATCGTCGCGTGTTCGAGAGCGGGAAGGAGTGGATCGACGCGAACTTGTTCAACGGTGAGTATTACATTCAGAAGGTGGTGGGCCGCGCCGCCGATGAAGTCGCCCCCGGCCTGCGCGTGGGAATGGGTGGCGCTGACCCTCTCCAGCCGGACTACCAAATGGGTGAGGCCTGCTTGGTCGATCAGTTGCTGGGCCAATACATGGCGCATATCGCGGACCTCGGCTATCTGCTCGACAAAGAACACGTTCGCAAGACGCTCAAGTCGATCTACCGTAACAACTACAAGTCCGATTTGAGCGAGCACGAAGCGGTGCAGCGCATTTACGCCCTCAACGATGAAGGCGGCGTACTCGTGGCAAGCTATCCTTCCGGCAAGCGTCCCGAGATTCCGTTCCCGTACTTCGCCGAGGTCTGGACGGGACTGGAATATCAGTTCGCCGCTCACTTAATCTTTGAAGACATGCTTGACGAGGCGTTGACGGTTATCGAAAGCACGCGTCGCCGCCACGACGGCGAGCGCCGCAATCCCTGGAACGAGCCGGAGTGCGGCCACCATTACGCGCGCGCCATGTCGAGCTGGGCGCTCATCGTCGCGCTCAACGGCTTCCACTACTCGGGGCCGGAACGCCGGCTAACGCTCACGCCGCGGGTGAAAGGGGGGAACCTGCGCTCATTCTGGACGGTGCCTGAGGGCTGGGGGACGTTCTCGCACACCAATTCGCCGGCGAGCCTGCGCGTGGAAGTGCGCGCGGTGGAGGGTTCACTCGTTCTGCGGCGTCTGGTCCTCGCGGGCAACGGCAAGGCCACAGCCGCCGCGAAGCTGGGCAAGGAGTCGCTTGCGGTGACAGCCGGTGAAGAAGGAAACCGCCAGGTCGTTGTTTTCGCTCAGCAAGTGCGTGTGGCGCCGAACCAGCCGCTTACCGTCAGCCTGCGGGCCTAATCCCCAGACCCGTGGTTCCCGGCGACCTTATCCCGCGCGGGGCGGCACCCGGGCCTGTTGCGGCACGACGAGGGCCCATGCTATCTTCATCTCGTAAGGGTTCCCCTGCGGGGGTAATTCAGCGGTAGAATGCCAGCTTCCCAAGCTGGACGTCGCGGGTTCGATCCCCGTCCCCCGCTCCATCCTCACTTCTTTATCACCGGGGTTGTCTACACTCAGGGGCGTAGAGCACACCCAGAATGCCCTTACACCGTTTTCCCGCTAAAGTGATGCCAATAGCGCTCGATGTCTTCCAGCGAGCGGCCTTTGGTCTCCGGGACGAACAGAAGGCAGAAGAAGAACGCCGCGACGCAGATGGCTGCAAAAATCCAGAACGTGCCTGCCCGGCCGGCGGCATGGATCAGCGAGAGGAAGGTTCCCGCTACTAGCCAGTTGGCTCCCCATACGCAAAGGGTGGCAATTGACATCGCTTTGCCGCGAATCTTCGTGGGATAGATTTCCGAGATCAGCAGCCACACGACCGGCCCAAGGCCGATTCCGAAGGACACGATGTAAGCGATGACCTCGTAGAACACCACGGAACTCGCGGAGTCGGTGTGGAAGGCAATGCCCACCAGAGTTAGTGACACGGCCATGCCCAGCGTTCCGAGCAAGAGCAGAAAACGCCGGCCCAGGCGGTCGACTAACAGGATCGAAACGACGGTGACAAGCACGTTGGCGACGCCGATGATGGCCGCGGCGAGAATCGCGGCCTTGTCCGAGGAATAGCCGGACATGCGGAGGATGGCCGGCGAATAGTAGATGATGGTGTTGATACCCGTAATCTGTTGAAAGATGGCGAGACCAATCCCCACCAGCACGGCAACGCGGAAGCCGGGCTGGAACAACATGCCGAAACCTCCCCTCTCTTCCCGCAGAACCTGTTCGACGTCTTGCAGTTCGGCTTCGGCCTCAGCGCCCCGTCCCAATCTGTGGAAGTTTTCCAGGGCACGCTCACGAAAACCGGCCCGCGCCAGCCAGCGGGGGCTTTCCGGGAGAAAGATCATGCCGATGAGCAGGACGAGGGAAGGGAAGACAGCGCTGATGAACATCCAGCGCCAATTCTGGGAGGAGGCTAGGGCATAGTCGACAAAATAGGCGACCATGATGCCGACCGTGATGGCGAGCTGGTTGAGCGAGACGAGCGCACCGCGAATACGCGCCGGAGACATCTCCGCCAGGTAGAGGGGAGTAACCAGCGAGGCGATGCCGATGCAGATTCCCACAAAGAATCGGGCGATGGCGAAAGTTGTCAGACCCGGTGCCAAACCGCTGAGGACCGCAAATACGCCGAAGCCAATGCCCGTGATGATCAGCACGGTGCGGCGTCCCCACCGATCGGTCAGGTAGCCGGCCAGGCCAGAGCCGACCAGGGCTCCCGCCAGGGCGATGCCCACGGCAAATTCGAGTTGCTTGTCCGAAATGTTGAAGTCGGTCTTGAGGAAGAGCATGGCGCCCGAAATCACGCTGGTGTCGTATCCAAAAAGCAATCCGCCCAGCGCCGCCACCGCGGCAGTCAGAAGCACTGTGGGAGACAGCTTGCTCCCCGGGAGTGCGGTAGAACTTGGAATGGAAGGTCCTTCTCTCATCTTGTCCTTTCTCCCGCGGCCGGGTGGCGGGAAATGCTGCGCTCAGGCTGGAGGTCGATTCCGGTCCCCCGCTCCATCCCCTCACAGATTCGTTTCGCCTCGGATGACCTGCACCATGCCGTTCGATAGAGAATCTCGGTCGGGCCACGGCTGGCTTGTTTGGACATGGAGGCCTGCCGCGGGCTTTTCTTAAGGCAGAAGCGCACGCAGGACGAAAGTCCTACTTCCCCGTTACCTCCCCGACGTTGAAGCCCTCCACCACGACGCTCGGCTTTTCGCCACGCGTGTCGGCGTTCTCGAGCCCGACGCGAATCGTCCGCCGCTCGCCGGGCATCAGCGATACATAGTTGTCGCTATAGAGC
>JAIQGB010000302.1 GCA_020072905.1 Terriglobia bacterium
GAACACGCGCAGCTCTTTGATCTTCGACGGCTCGGCGATGCTGTCCTCGGTGATGCCGTCGCGGAAGTACTCGTCCTCCTTGTCGCCGCTCGTATTGTTGAAGTAAAGCACCGCAATCGACTTCTCGGCTGGGGCGATGGGCATGGCTCCCGAGGGGCGCTGGCCGAGCCCCGCGGCCATTCGCCCGGAGTCGGTTTGGCGTTTCAAGCGCTTCAGGTCGGAGAGGAGTTCGCCCGCTGTCTGATAACGCAGGTCGCGATTCTTTTCCAGCACCTTGTTGCAGATGAATTCCAGTTCAGGCGGCACGTCCACGTTCAGCCGCAGCGGCGATAAGGGAGCCTCGTAAAGGAGCGCGCCCACCACCGCCGCGGATGTGTTGCCCTTGAAGGGCAGGGCGCCGGTGGCCATTTCGTAGAGCACCACGCCGAAGGAAAACAAATCGGAGCGGGTATCGAGATCTTCTCCGCGCGCCTGCTCGGGAGACATGTACGCCATGGTGCCCACCGCCGTGCCGGGGCTCGTCAGGTGGGTCTCCGTGGAAGCTGCGGTGTCCACGGCGAGCACGCCCACCGCTTCCGCCACGCGCCTGGGCCGGGAGACCAGCTTGGCCAGTCCGAAGTCCAGCACTTTGGCCTGCCCGCGCTGGCTGATGAAGATGTTGGAAGACTTGATATCGCGGTGAATGATGCCCTGCGCGTGCGCCGCGTCGAGCGCATCGACGATCTGAATGGCCAGTTCGAGCAGGGTTTCCATTTTGAGCGGCTTGCCCTCAATCCGATGCCGCAGGGTTTGCCCGTCCATGTACTCCATGGCGATGAACGGCTGCCCGTCGTGCTCGTCAATATCGTAAACCGTGCAGATGTTGGGATGGTTGAGCGCGGAGGCAGCCCGGGCCTCACGCTGGATGCGCTCCAGCGAGCGAGGCTCTTTCTTGACCTCGTCGGGAAGAAATTTGAGGGCGACGAAGCGGCCGAGCTTGGTGTCTTCTGCCTTGTACACCACGCCCATCCCGCCGCCACCCAGTTGCTCGAGGACACGATAATGGGAAATCGTCTGCCCGATCATGATCAACCTCTTGGGGCTCAAAGGGGCGTCCGCCCCGGAGCTCTAATCCTTCAACCTGCTTGCGCCGGGCGTGAACTTGCCCAGCCGTCCAGGAGTTCCATGGCCATGAAATGCCGGCCTTGATGCTCATCGATGTCGTAGATGGTGCAGGTGTGCGGGTGATTCAGCGCCGAGGCGGCGCGGGCTTCGCGCTGGAATCGCTCGATGGCTTGAGCGTCCCGGGAGTAATCCTCGGAGAGGAATTTCAGGGCAACCCGGTGTCCCAGCCGTGTATCCTCGGCTTTGAAAACGACGCCCATCCCGCCGCCGCCGAGTTTGTCAACAATCCGGTAGTGCGAAACCGTGGTGCCAATCATCAGATGGGGATTTGCCCAGAAGCGGCATCTTAGGTTACCTACGGCGACATGTCAACGCGGCAGAAACGGGATTCGGTTTTCGGGATCCGGGGCTCGGGAAGAGAATGGACCGTTGTTTCGCCGATGCGTTTTCTCAATAATCCAATGGCCCAATGTCTCAATCGTTTGACTGCTCGACGGTCTCAGGCTGCGAACTGCAAATCCCGAGTCCCGAACCCCGAAACCCGGACCCCGAATCCCGAAACCGGAGCCCCGTGTTTGCTTGACAGCGCTGGAGGCTTCGGATAGTTTTGCGGGCGGAAACGCGTGTCGAATTCCATTCCCAAGAAGAGCACCCGGCGGCGATGGCTCTGGCTCCTGGTGAGCGTTGTCATCCTGGGGCTGATCGTCTACAACCTGGGCCAGAGCAAGGAGTGGCGGGAGTTTCGCTGGGACCGGTTCTGGGCGCTGGTGACGCACGCGCGGCCGGAATTTCTGCTTGTCGCCCTCGTGGCCACGTACTCGAGTTATCTGCTCCGCGCTTACCGCTGGCAGTGGTTCCTTGAGCCCATCAAGAAGGCCTCGCTCTGGGTGCTGTTCGTGGGGCAAATCCTGGGTTTCAGCTCGATTTATTTGATCGGACGGCCCGGCGAATTCGTGCGCCCGGCTTACATCGCCCGCAAGGAGAACGTCCCCATCGCGGCGATGGTAGCGGTGTGGCTGCTGGAGCGGATTTACGACACGGTGTTTCTGGTGATGCTCTTCGCCGCCGCGCTTTATCTCGCCCCCCTTGACCCGGCGGCGGCGCGCGCGGGCACCATCCTGACCCGCCTGCACGCGGCCGGGCTGGTGATGTTCGCGGTGACGGGCGGCCTGATCGTGGCGCTCGTCGCGTTTCGCCTCCGCGCCGACCGGAGCACCGCATGGCTGGTGGCCCGTTGCGGCTTCCTGAGCGGCAGCCTGCGCGGCCACCTCGAGCACTTCCTGCATTCCTTTGCCGACGGCCTGAAAGTCATCCAGAACTGGCGCGACCTGGTGGCCAGCGTCGTCATCACGGTCATTCTCTGGTCGGTCAATGCCAGTGTTTTCTGGTCCGTCTTTCAGAGCCTGGGTGGGAAACTGCAGCGCCTGTCGTGGCTCAGTGCAGGGCTGACCATGTTCTTCGCCGTGCTGGGCTTGATCGTCCAACTCCCCGGCATCGGAGGCGGCTATCTGGTTTTTACCGCCTTGGCCTTGACGGAACTCTTCAGCATCGGGGCGGAAGCGGCCACCGGCGCGGCCGTCATGACTTGGATTATGATTTCCGTGCCCTGCCTGCTGCTCGGCGTCGTCCTCTTGCTCCACGAGGGCCTGACGTTCCGCAAGCTCGAGGCCATCGCCGAAGAGGAACGCGAGGCGGTGGAAGAAGAGGTCTGAAGTGTGAAGGCTGAAGGATGAAGTCTGAAGGTTGAAAAAGGACGAAGGACCAAGGACTAAGGACTCTGTTCACTGTCCACTATTCACTATCCACTGGCTCCTGAATCCTGAATCCCAGCTTCTGGTGTTCCCATGAAATGTCCCTTCTGCGGTCATCTGGAAGACAAGGTGGTGGATTCGCGCGAGGCGAAAATCGGCGACACGATTCGCCGCCGCCGCGAGTGCACGAAGTGCGAGCGCCGCTTCACCACCTACGAGCGCATCGACGAAATCCCTTACATGGTCATCAAGAAAGACGGCAGCCGCGAGAAATTCGATCGGCAGAAGATCCTCTCCGGCGTGCTCAAGGCCTGCGAGAAGCGCCCCGTCCCCATGGCCAAGATGCAGCAGATCGTGGATGAGGCGGAAGCCTTCGTCGCCGAGTCGCCCGACCGCGAGCGGCCCTCCTCCGAGCTTGGCGCGCTCATCATGGGCCATCTGAAGAAACTCGATAAGGTCGCCTACGTCCGCTTCGCCTCCGTCTACCTCGATTTCAAAGATATCCGCGAGTTCATGGACGAACTCAAAGACCTCCTCAAGGCCAAAGGGAAGTAGATCTGGAATCCTGATTCTGAAATCGGATGTGCCCCAGGAACACTTACGTCCGCAGCGGTTCGCAGACATCAGCTGGTAGTCACGGCATGTCTTTTATGCTGTGGGTTCGTAGCGTTGGACCTCACGCCGGCTGGCGCTGACCCCCGATTTGTGGGGTCTGCGGTTTCCCGAAGGGACTGGCCTTGATGCGCCTCCATTCAGGGAGCTGCGATGCGCTGAGAACAAGTGGCTTCGCGAGATCGCAGACCCTTAAGAGCGACGGTCTGCGCCAGCCGGCCTTTCGCCGCTCGCGCACCACCCGGGCCAAGCATTCGATTTTCGGCACTTCCAGCACGCCCCGCGCAATAGCCGCAGAGTCTCTGCAAAGCGAGACTTTGCGCTACCGCGCTCTGGTGAATTCTCTCTCATTTCCCCAGGTACGAAAGACCCCGGCACGTCACACCTCGTCATGCTATACTCCCTTCCGCTTTATTACTTCATGGACAGGACTTCATCTGGGTAGGAAAGGCTAATTCTGAAGGAGTCCATTGCAGGGCATGTAGTGCCGTTTGCTGCCCTGTGATTGTGGGCTCGAACATCGGAACTTCAATTCTTCCGTTGCGCGGCATGGGTGCGGACGCTGTTGCGCAGGGGGAGGGGTGGAGTGCTGGACACAGCGTGTAGAAAATCAGAACACGGGGAGGTTATTGATGAAATCGAGAGTTGCGATCGCATTGAGCTTTATCACCATCCTGGCGGTGCCGTTTGCTTACGGGCAGCCGGCGCAAGTGTTGGGGAGCGTGAACATACCATTCAAGTTCATGGTCGCCAAGAAAGAGATGCCGGCCGGGAAGTACGAAGTGCTGAGGGCAGAGGGAGAGGCAGAGGGACAGGAATCCCGTCTTCTCCTGCGCAACTGGCAGACAAAAACCTCAACGTACGTGCCCGTCATCGAGCGACTCGCCGAGACGGACCCCTCCCAGAAGCACGGCGCGAGGGTCGTGTTCGATACCGTCGGGGACCAGAAATTCCTTTCTGAGTTCTGGCCAGCCGACAAAGGCGATGGGTACCTGTTGGGGATAAACAAGAAGGAACAAAAGCACGAGGTTGTAGAACAAAAGTGAGTGCGGTCGCCCGGTATGTGACCTACCAGATGAAGCGTCATGAATCGAGGAAACCGGCCTGAATATTGCCGGCTGGCGCAGACCGTCGCGCTAGTAGACGGTCTGCGATCTCGTGCAGCGACTGGTTACCAGCACATCGGGGCGCAGGCATGCGAAGGTCAGGGCCAGAACAAGTCCCTTCGGGAAACCGCAGCCCCACAAACCAGGGCTCTGACGCCAGTCGGAGCCCTGCTGGCCGAGTCCTGGGGTTCATTGATGAATCAGAATCGGCGGTAAGCCACGCCCAACGCCGGGGCGCTACCCAGGTCTATTCCGATCATCAACATTAGTTGGGGTGAGATCATGATGGCGCCAAAGGACCGAGGGCTTCCCTGTGCCTCGATGATGGCCCCACCATTCCCCGTCGTCTCCATGCTGTTCCCACCGTTCAACAGAACATCCGTCGCTGTAGTGCCGGAGGCATTGACGTCTTCGGTGCCACTGAAATGGCCCGCCCCGTCGGCGTTGAATTGGCCCACCACATCCGTCCCGGCAGCAGTGAAAGTCTCTCTCCAGGTGAAGGCCCAGTTCTGCGTGATCATGGAGAGACTGAAGGGGCCTCCCGTCTGCGCCAGGAACTGTCCGGGGGAGACGTCGGAATCCTCCATGGAGACGAAGAACGCGTTGTTGTCTGAAATCATGTAAAGGCCCAGGTGGGTGGTGCCTGCTGGCAGGGCGAACGACGCCGTTCCCCGGCCGTCGGATGCAATCGAGTAGTTCACTGCCAGACCTGCGCCGGCCACAACGGTGCCGTCCGTGTTCGTGTGAGCCCATCCTGTGGAATTGGCCCCGCCACCGTCGGCCACGAATCGCCCGGCACGAACCATGGTGGTGTTTCGCGGCTCCCCCTGGACGGGGATGTACCCCTGGGAAAAGAATCCCACGCCGCCATCCAGTGAGGCGTTCGAGAACGTGGCGGCCGGATCCCGTCTCACGGCAATCCCCACCAACCCCCCTTGAGAACCCCCGAT
>JAIQGB010000303.1 GCA_020072905.1 Terriglobia bacterium
GGCCCTCGGAGCAGACAACTGAACGCGCAGGAGAAGGCAGCGCATCGGGGACCCTTTCAGTTAGCGGTCGACTTGGTGGTGTTGCTGCTTAAGACTGCCCCGATGCCCGGGCAGTCTCAGTCTCAACAGTCGCCGCAATGCGAGAAGACAGAACCAGAAGCGCTAACCGTCGCGCATTACGCGCCGACGGTGACTCTTCATTGCAGGGAATGGCCCGCGAGCGGAGGATGATCTCTCACGCGCGGTCCGCCTGCACGAGGCCGAATCTCTCCACAGGAGTCACAGCCTTCCTGAGCATGCTCCGCCTTCGACTTCCTAATCCCAGAAGACCGAGCAGGGAAGCAGGCCCGCCGTGAGCACATTTGTCCACGTGGTGAGCAGAAGAAAGAGTGTATTCAGCGTAGTGTTGGTAATAGTGAAACGTACATGTGTATATTGGTACGATTCGCCTTGACACTCCTATGCAGAAGCCATAGCCTGCCCGTTTGAGCCACTCAAATCTCAGGCTGGGGACAGGAGGTCGCTAGCTTGGGATATCAAGGAGTGCTAAACATGGGGAAATAAATCCCAGGGAGGAAGCTTCTCGAGGCAAAGACTGGCGGGATCGTGATGGCGCTGACCACTGCCAGGGGGACAGACGTCGCCCGGGCAACAACAAGGAGAGGAGCCGGCAATGCTAAAGACGAACAGAAAGATCCTAATCATGACACTGGTTTTATTGGCCGCGCTAGGGTGGGCCATGAGGCGCCCTGGGATTGGTCATGCCGCGCCGCAGAACCTGCCCGAGGGCGGCCTTTCCGAGTGGGCCACGGTCGAGGCTCACGACAGCGGCGTACCCGTGTACGCCTTCGGGTACACCTATGTCTATGGGGTGAGTCCCGATTTCCGTTCCGGCGTCGTCCTGCAGGAAGGCAACGACGCGCCGGCGAAGAAGATTCGGCCCAAGAAATCCTGGGAGATCAAGAACAATCTGTTTGGCTCGACACCGGCGCGGGAGCCACGGTCTGCGGCCAACGATGACCAGCCGTTGCTGGCCGTCCACCTGATTGACGGCGACGTGCTGAGCTGCTGGGCGAGCCGAGGACAGAACCAGCCGGACTTCGAGCCAGCCTGGATTCGGATCGACCTGCCGGCGGAAGCTCTGATCGACCGGGTGGTACTCGTCGGGCACCCGAAGGGTTTGGGTGGCGAGGAATTGCAGTTGTCAGAACCGACGGCGAAGGTGAGGGTGGGCCAAGCGTATCCTCGCAAGCTGGAAATCCGCCTGAGCCGCGACGCTTGGCAGTGGAAGACCGTGTACAAGACCGACGCTTACACCCCGCGCGATGTAGCCGGTCGCAACGAAATCCAGTTCAACCGACAACTGGCCAAGCAGATCTGGATCATCGGGAAAGATCTGCCGCAGACGCATCAGTTTGGGCATTGCTTCTCGATTGCGGGTGTTGAGGCGCTGGATCAGGACGGCAAGAACGTAGCTTTGATAAGCCGCGGTGCTGGCGTTCAGGTGGCTTCCACGCACACTGGCTATGGCATGGACCGGTACACGCAGGACAACCTATGGCCGACCCAATACGATTTGGGTTTCAAGTGGGCGCGTATAGGTTATGACATGAGTTGGCTCCAATGGCAGTATGTGGAGCGGGAGAAGGGGAAGCTGAAGGTAGATGAGCGAACCGAAGCCGCTCTGACGGAAGCCGTAAAGAACGGTCTACAGGTAGTGATGACCCTGGATAAAGGCAACTGGCTCTACACCACGCCGCCCCGGCTGCTCGATCGCACGCGGGATCTGATGGAGACCTACTCCAGCCAACCTACCAAGCCACGCGGCTGGCAAGACGTCCTGTCAGCTGAGCCGGCCGTGTTCGAAGGCTACTTGAACTACGTTCGCTTCATGGTGCGGCACTTCAAGGACCGGGTGCAGATCTTTGAGATATGGAATGAATGGAATCCGTATGACTATGACGAGGGCAAGCGATACGCCAAGCTGTTGCGGGCGGCGATCAAAGTAATCCGCGAGGAGTACCCGCAGGCGAAGATCATGCCAGCTTCGCCGGGTTGGATGATCAGCAACAATCATGCTTTTCTCCGGGCATTGGGCGATGAAGGTTTGCTCTCGCAGGTCGACGTGATCGGCCTCCATCCCTTCTACAACACCTCGCCGGTTAGCCCGGCCGTCATATCATTCCAAGAAGAGGAGTTCCCGCGCTTCAAGAAGCTGATGGAAGGCTACGGATTCAAGGGTGAATACATGGCGACAGAATGGGACTACTTCTGCGCCTACCCTGTATCCGATATTGAGGACTACTGGAATATACCTGCGTACAGCGAGCTCGAGAAGGCGATCTATAGCGCCCGGATGAGCATCATGTATGCAAATCTGGGGATCATCAATTTCTGGAACGAGACCTTCCAGACCATGGAGACCATGCGCGGGCTCAGCCTCTTCCGTAACCAGTTTTCCAACGAGGTCATCTGCCCGACGCAACCGGAAGTGGTCTACTACATGCTCCGGACCCTTTCCACGGCGCTGGAGGACGTGAAAGGAACCGACGTGCCGGTGACTTTCAGTGACCAGCGGCGGTCGGTGCAATCCTTTGGCTTTACCCGGAGCAACGGCGAGAAGCTCGTGGCTTTCTGGCTCGCGGGCTTGATGGAAGAGCCACCCGGCGATGTTGGAGTCTTTCCCACCGACATCCTGATCAAAGGTGTGAAGGGGCAAGCGGCCACGATCATCGACACGCTGAATGGCACTGAAAAGCCTCTCAACGTGGAGAAAACATCGGACGGGGTGGCGCTCCGAAAGATCAACGTGCAAAACTGGCCGCTGATTGTTCGGCTGCCGAACTGAGGCGCCACCGCCCGCACGGAGAAATCGGGCGGCCTAGACACTCCCAGCCCACAAAGCCGGGACGGAACCGGGCCGCCCATAACGCCGTCAGCAGGAGCTTCGCCATGCAACTCTACTCTTGGAACGCACTCAAGAAAGAGGCGATCAACGACAAGCTCTGGCGCAGGTTCGTTTCCGGCCAGCGCGTCACGTTGGCTCAGTTCTCTTTTGCCAAGGGGGGGACGGTGCCCAGGCATCAGCACGAAAACGAGCAGTTGACGTACGTGGTGGAGGGAGCGCTCAGGGTCACCGTCGGAGACGAAGAGGTCATCGTTCGTCGCGGCGAGGTGCTCCATATACCTTCCGACGTTCCACACAGCGCGGTGGCGCTGGAAGACACCATTGACCTGGAAGTATTCAGCCCTGTTCGAGCTGACTGGCTGGCCGGGAGGTGAGACCAATCCCGAAGCGGAGGAATCATGCGAGAGCGATCGGCTCATGGGTGCGCCGTCTTGGCGATTGCGTTCCTACTCTCAATCAGCGTATCTGCGGCGGCTGAAACGCATCGGATGGTGCCCACACCTAGGACCGTGACGTGGGGCTATTTTGATCCTAGGACGCCGCCCGCACTGACGGTCCGCCCGGGGGATACCATCGAAGTCGAGACCCTCGCCGCCATCTCCTCCCCTTACTGGGAAGCGGCGGGACTGCCTCATGACCAGGTGCAGCCGGCGCTGCTCGAGATCGAGCGCGACCGCAAAGACCCTTGGGACATCGCCCACATTCTGGCCGGGCCGATATACGTGGAAGGCGCTGAACCCGGCGACGCTCTGGAAGTCAAGATTCTCTCTATTGATCTGGCGTTCCCTTTCGCGATCAATTTCTTCGCTCCAGGCGGCGGCGTCCTGTCGGATGAGTTTACCTCCACGCATTACAAGCTGATCCCGTTGGACGCAGCGCGGAAGGTGGCCTTGTTCTCGGACAAAGAAGCCCACGCGCGTACGTGAGCGAGACCGAGCCGAACGTCTTCGCCCCCGTGGAGAAGACGCTCACAATGAAGCCGCAACCGACGTGGCGCTTCCCCGCCGCCTCGGTGAGCGCGGTGGAACTCGAGTTGAATCCCAGCTTGACCTGAGCGATTCGCTCTTATCTGATCTCCTCAGGTTAAGCCTGAATGTCGCGCTCGGCATACGATATCTGGTTGCCGCCGGGGTCGGCTCGTGTCGCGTTTCAGTAAGAGGTGGCACATAGTGCGCTCACGCTGTCATGCTGAGCCCTTCGCTGTCACCCTGAGCAAAGCGAAGGGTCCGCAGTTGGCGCTCAGGGTAAACTCCGCGAAGCATCTGCAGTTGGATCGGATGGATGGGAAATGCAGATTCTTCGCTACGCTCAGAATGACACGCATCGGATGTTTCACTTTTACCCAGTTACACAGCACTGGGCGCACAATCATTTGAAGGTGATCCAACAGTAGGGAGGTCATCATGAGATTGGAATCTAAAGTAGCCATCATCACCGGGGCGGCCTCGGGAATCGGACGCGCCACCGCCGAGCTCTTCGCGGAGGAAGGAGCCAAGGTTGTGGTGGTGGACATCAATTCAGCAGAAGGCGAGCAGACCGTTACAAACATCCGCTCGAGAGGCGGCAAGGCGCGGTTTGTACACGCTGATATTTCAAAAGAGGAGGACGCCAAACGGATCTCCGAAGAGACAGTGAAGGCGTACGGACAGATCGATATCCTGGTCAACAACGCCGCCGCCTTCGTCTTTAAGCGGTTGGAGGAAGCGACTGTCGAGGACTGGCAGCGAGCTCTCAGTGTCAACATTATGGGCACCGCACTGTGCACCAAGTACGCCACCGCGCATATGAAGAAGGTGGGAGGCGGCGCGGTGGTGAATGTAGGCTCCGTTCACGGCTTCGTCGGCCAGCCGGGTTACTTGCCCTATGCCGCAACCAAGGCGGCGCTGGTGCAGATGTCGCGAAACATGGCTGTGGAATTGGGCAGCTTCAATATCCGCGTTAACTGTGTCTGTCCGGGAGCCGTGCTGACGGAGCACACGCTCCACCGATTGAAGGAGCTGGGGTCGACGGTGGAAGAAATGGGTGCACAGCATCCCCTGAAGAGAGGCTCGCGGCCGCGCGAATCGGCGGCAGCGATACTCTTCATGGCGTCCGAGGAGGCTTCCTTTGTGACCGGCGCGTTCCTGATGGTTGATGGGGGGTACACGGCACAGTAGTGTGACTGAGGAACTGCTTGGATTACAGACGGATGGGAGCCTTCGCGAGGCGACGCCATCCGGTGGCTGGCCAGGGCTCTGTCCGGCTTCCAGGCTTAGCTCGTCGCGTTGTGGCCAATCCCCTTTGCGTCCGAATCGGGAGTCCCGTCTGGGCCAGGCTGGCGAGATTATCCAGAGTTCGCTGGTGCTGTCCGAGAAGGTCGTCGACAGGTCCCGCCGTGTAGGAGGGGTTGAGTTGCGCCAAGATGTCTGTTGACATTAGTGAGAGGAAGATTCAGTATTACACACGCTTAGCAGACCGTGACCGTAGCCATTCGTTCGCAGGCGACATTCCAGTCGGGGAATGGCGGGTACTTCCTGAGGCCTTTGCGCCTGCCGCCGGTAAGCAGCTTAAGGGGCTGGCGCCGCGGCCGCCGCAACAGAAGGACTCCCTCATGTTGTTCAGTAC
>JAIQGB010000304.1 GCA_020072905.1 Terriglobia bacterium
ATGGCTCGATCACCCGATGGCCCGATGGTTCGATGGCCCGATTCACTTACGCCACCGCCGAGAGCCACAGGTACGCAGCGTTGGCGGCCACGACCTTGGCGTCGAAGTAGAGCTGCACTTCGACGATGTCCGCGGTGCGCCCCTCGTCGCGATAGCGCTTGACGAAGAAGCCGGCGTTGTTGGCGCCGAACGCCAGGGTGAACTGGTAGCCTAGCGACACGGTGCGGCGGCCCGCCACCGGAGGCCGGTAGAAGAGCAGCGCGTTCTTGCCCCAGATGTAATCGAGCGAGTCGACCGCGCCTTCATTCGCCGTGTTCTTGATTGCCGAGGCCACGTAGAAGTTGTCCACATTGAACACCGACTTCAGGTGGTCCGGTTGCACGACGCCGACCTGCGAGTATTTGAAGCGCTCGATGATCTTGGGGTGATTGCGCAGCGTCTTGAAGACCGGATAACTCACCAGCAGGGAGTTGGGAAGTTGTCCGACCTGCTTCAGGATCGTCGCCTTCTGGTCCTCGATAGCGGTGATGGGATCGGAATTCGTGTAGTCGGACCACTGGGTGTTTCCGGAGAGCGTGGTGGATTGCGTGATGACGCCGGAATCGAGGGCCTTCGAGGCGACCAGGATCTCGCGTTGCAGGTAGATGAGGTCGGTGAGCATTTCCGTGGTGTCCACATCCACGTCAATGGCCTGGTCGGCGTTGGCGCGCAGCTCGTCGGGAATCGCCTGGGCGAGCGCGTGCCCTTCGCAGTAGTAGGTGTCGGTGGAAAGCGTCCACTCGATCTCGTTGGCCCGCGCCCCGGGGCGACGCGCGTCGTCGAGGGTGCGGAAGTTGTCCTTCGAGTAGATGAAGTACTTGTTGGATTGCTTGGTCACCGGAACCACGGGGAACACCGCGTCCGCCACGTATTGCAGGTTGCGGTAAGCAATGGAGACTTCAGTGAGTGCTTGGTCCACATGGACCGCTGAAATGTCGGGCATGACTTCTTCTCCTGTTCGAGGCGCAGGCTGTAGCGCCGGTGTCCCCACCGGCGCATCTTCTTGCGGCGATGAGGACATCGCCGCTACAGCTCGGCCCTAAATACCGCTCGCCGTGAGCGCTCCGCGCGCGGGGAAATCGGGTGTCAGGTTTCAGGTGCCAGGTTTCAGGAAGAACTTTTCCCGACACCTGACACCCGGCACCTGAAGCGCGGAGGCCTGTCAGCAGGCCGCTCGTTGGCCAGCGGGTCGATGTGCCCCGGCCGCTGACGGCGCGGGGCCGGCCCGCGGAACGTCGGGATTCGGGATTCGGGAATCGGGGTTCGGGAAAAGCCCCTGTTTGGACGCTCTTCCCGAGTCCCTAGTCACGAGTCGCGAGTCCCGTTAACTTACTGGCATCACCACCGGGTTGGGCGAGAGGAAGACGAAGAAAACCTCGCTGTCCGTGGCGGAAGTCTCGGCGATGCCCAGGACGTGGTGCAGGGTCGCCGCGCCGGGCACGGTGGTCAGGTCGGCCTTGCGCAGCGTGCCCGTCGCGTCACCGATTTCGACGTAGTCGCCCTTGGTGACGATCCCTTTGGCGTAGGCGCGCGAGATGCCGTACTTGCGCACCGCGACATTGGCGTTCACCTTCGGCTGGGCTTCCTGCGTGAGGCCGCGGCTGACCTGATTGGCGGCTGTGGGCAGCTTGACGTCGGTGTCGGCGGTGCCGGCGACGACGGCGCGGTATTTGCTGATGCCCGCCGCTTCCGTCACCCGGTAAGTCTTGTCGAGAACGTAGGTTGCTCCTGGCATTTTTCCTCCAGAAAAAGGGGTTAGGGGTCAGGGATTAGGGATTAGGGAAGAGCTGCTGCTAACCCCTAATCCCCAATCCCTAATCCCACTTCATTCCATGCTGCTCACGGCCCGCCGGTACTGCTGGACCAGGTCGGGCTGTTCGCGGCCGATATCGCTGAGTGCCTGGCCGAAGCTGATCTGCCGTTCGCGCATGCGCTGTTCGGCCAGGAATTTCACCTGCGCCTGAACGTCGGCGGGCGGCGTGCCCGCGAAGCCTACGGGCGCGAGCGGCACGACGGGCTTCTGCGCGTTCATCAGGCGGCGGAAGGCGGGGAGATCCGAGAGCGCGATCCGGCGCCAGTCGTCGCGCTGGCGAGGGAGGACCTTGCCGGCGCGCACCGCCTCCTCGAGCTCGTGCTCGGCTTGGGCGTGGAAGACTTCCGCGGCGGGGATGAATTTGCCCTGCGCGTCCGCTTCCGAAAGCAGCGCGCGCGCCTGCGCGTAGTTGATGACCCCCGATTCCGAAAACGCGGCCGCAGCGTCCGGAGGGAGGGGCGCTTCGCGAACCGCCCCTACGGATTTCAGATCGTCCGGTTCGAAAAAGAACTCCTCTTTCAATTCGTCGTGCGCGATGTGGATCTTCCCCTCGCGCAGACAGAGCGTGACGTGCTTCATGGGACCTCCTGGGTTCGAAACTCGAAACTGGAAATTCGAAACTGGAGAATTGACACTCGCGTCTCTATTTTCGAGTTTCGAATTTCGTTTTTCGTTTTCGTCAACTGGCTGGAATGTGGGGTCCGACAGCCGGATTTGCGGGAGCTCGTCGAGAAACGGCCGGTTGGTGAGCGCGACGGAGGTGAGCGTCGTCCCCTGCGGCTTGCCGGTGCGCTTCGAGCGCGCGCCCCACTCGATGGCCGGCGAGATGAAGCGATACTCGCGGTTCTGGAGAAGCTCGCGGGCGCGGGACGTCGGCTCGAACCAGCCGTAAAGAAGAAAGCGGGAGTAGGGAGTAGGGAGCCGGGAGTCGCTGTTTTCCCTACTCCCTACTCCCGACTCCCCACTCCCGTTCATCAGCTCCGGCGCGTCCAGCCGCACAATGCGCCCCGCGCTCGGCACCGGCCCGCCGGCGGCCACCTCCGGCATTTCGCTCGCGTGGTCGTAGTCGACGTTGATTTCGCCGTTCTGCCGGTCGCGGAAGTTGCGGACGATGGATTCGAGGTCCTCGCGCGTGATCGCGAACTCGGCCTTGCCGCGCACCCATCTGCCCGTAATGGCGAGGGGGACGCGGATCAGGCCGTCGGTGGCGTCGGCGGTCAGGGTGATGACGAAGCGGGGCAACGAGCAGGGATCGGGTGTCACGTGCCGGGGGTCAGGAAGATTTGGGATTTTAGCTTTTTGATTTTGGACTTGTGAAAGCACGTTTTGTCTCCTCAATCAAAGGTCAATCGTAGAAGGTCGCATTCGGAAACTCGTCGTCCACCGGGGGTCAATCCAAAATCCAAAATCAACAATCCAAAATCCCCAGCCCCTGATCCCCAGCACCCAGTGCCGCCTCTTCTGGCTCCTTCCGTTGGGGTAGCCCCAGCTCGCGCGTGACGTACTGCGCGAGTTCGGGGTAGGGCGCGACGACACCGGCTTGCGAGAGGCGCGCCAGGAGGTCGAGCACCTGGTCGAAGCTGCGCGCCCGCAAATTCGAAATGCTGAGCGTGGGGTAGCGGCCCACGCCCTCCCAGTTGTAGTCCACGAGCCGTTTGACGCAGGTGGCGTTGAGCGTGCGCGCCAGATGGTCGGCGGTGGCCTGCACGGCGACAAAGAAGAAATCGCTCTGCGACTCGCCGAGCGAACGGTTGCCGCCCGCGCGCGCCCCGAGCCCGAGGTTCATGAAGAAGGCAAGGGCCGTTCTGGATATTTCGATGTTGTGGTGTTGTATGGAATTATACAGATCGCGGACGTTGCCTTCCACGCCCTTGAGCGAGAACTTCCAGCCGTTGGGCAGCGAGAGGCCGGTCTTCTCGTGCGCGGCGAGCTGGGTCACCCAGCGCTCGGCGGCCTCGCGGTCCTCTTTCGCGGCGTTCGGTCCCTGCTCGATCGAGGGCACGCCCAGGCCGTTGCGCTCCCCGGCGATGGCATCGATGCGGTAAAGCTGCTGCTTGATGTACCAATGCAGGTACGCGGGGCGCAGCATCGAGCGCCCGAAAAAGTTCGCGCCTTCCTGGTTAAAGGTGAAGACGGCCAGGCGGTCGGCGGGAATCTCCACGCTCTCGAAGTTGCCGTTGCGATAGCCGTACTGGTTGAGCGCCAGAAGCGTTTCGCCGTCCGTATCCATCACCCAACGGTAGAAGGTGAGCGGCAGGCGCGGCGCGAGGCGCGCCAGGCGCACGCGCTCGCCGTCCACCGCGTAGACTTCCTCGTGCGCGGCCGCGCCAAATGGCAGCATGAGCAGCGCGTTGCGCAGCACTTCGTCCCAGCACTGCGTCACCTTGAGGCCAGCGGGCGAAATGTATTCGAGCCCGCCCAGCAGGTTGTCGCGCACGAACGTGGCGATCTCGACGTCACCGGGATCTTCGGAAGGGGGATGCACGTCCCAGTGCGCCGCGCGAATCGGCAACTCGCACGCCAGCAGCGTGGCCGCCACCTGCGCGTCCGAGCGGCGCATCTTTTCATAAGTGCGGATGGCCGTCAGCCCTTCGAGCTGCGCGTGGTATTCGCCGGGATCCTTCAGGAAGCCCTGAAAGATGGGCGTGCCGGGGAGGCCCTGGGGGTGAGCGTCCGGTAGGGGCACGCCATGGCGTGCCCCTACCGGCGGCGAGGACGCCGCCGCTACAATTCGCCGGTCATCCCCGCGCAAGCGGGGATCCAGTGCGTCGGCATTGCGCGGCCACGAAATGTCCGGAGGTCCGAGTTTCATAGGAATTGTCCGTTGTTCGTTGTCCGTGGTCCGTTGTCCGCGGGCGATCGCCGATAGTCCCTTGACCCACGACCCGGTCGGGTACAACGGACAACTGACCACGGACTACGGACAGTTTTCTTTTCCATACGCAATCCAAAATCAAAGATCCAAAATCGCAACTCCTGCGTCCAATTCCGCAAACGCCGCGGGCGATATCAGCGGCACACCGTCGGCGAGGAATCCCTCTGCCAGGCGCGAGACGGGCTGCTGTTCCGCGGCGTAGTCGGCGAGCGCCTTGGCCCAGAACGCGTCGGCGTGGCCGGCGTCCGAACGCGCCGCGTCGAAGCGCAGCGCGCCCGTAGCGGTGACCAGGCGCTTGATGGCGCTGAAAGCGCGGCGGACTTCCGGCGTGTCAGGCAGCAGCGACAAGCGGCTTTCCATGCGCCGCCGCGTGCGATACGCCAGATCCTCCTTGATGGCCGCTGTGAAGACCACCGGCTCGACGCGCGGGCCGAATTCCTCCGCCAAACCCTCTGCCAGCGGCGCGCCCATGCCGGTGGCATCGATGGCCGCGCGGCGCACCAGCGGCTCGCCATCCGATCCGCGCTGCGCCAGCAGTTCGCGCGCGAACGCCAACGGCTCCGCGAAGGGGGTGTTGGTGAAGGTCTTCGCCATGCGCGCGATTGAAACGCCGTCTGTGATTCTCGACTGAAGGGGCTGGGTGCTGGGGTTCTTTCCCAAGTCCCCAGCCCCCTTGCGGCCCGATGTCGGTGTTCCACAACGTGTACGCCTGTTCCCTGCGGTCGAACTGTCCTGTTTTGTCGCCCAGCCCGAAGTAGTGCTCGGCGCCAGGCATCTGC
>JAIQGB010000005.1 GCA_020072905.1 Terriglobia bacterium
ACCAGGCTTTGCGGCGCGACTACAGGGCAGAGGCCGCCCAGCTCATGGCCGCCACGCAGGACCTGGAAGTCGCCCCGGCCGAAGATGCCTGGATTGAGCGCGAGGTGGCAGCGCGACACGCCCAGCGAAAAGTGCCCGCAACACCCGACTACACCTGTGCGAAGTGCGGATTCGAAAATCCGCTGCCCGTAAAATTCTGCGGCGAGTGCGGAGCGAAAATCCAGCCTGGCGAAAAGAAGGCTTAAGACAGAAGTCCTGAGACCACGACCCGTGAAACTCCATCGAATAACCCTAGCTTTCTCGTTGGCAGCCCTGTGCGCCGGGCTCGCCGCCACGCCTGCCCATGGGCAGGAGAGAATCACAGGGCGCGTGCTCAACGGCACAACTCACCAGCCCGTGGCGAATCAGTTGGTGCAATTGCTCGTCCCGCGCGGAGGCATGCAGCAAGTCGCGACGGCCACTACCGACGCCTCCGGCGGCTTCTCGCTCGACGCGCAGGGGAGCGCGGGCGCACCCATCGCCATGGTCCAGGCTGTTTATCAGGACGTGAACTACCGTGTGCGCGCGACCCCGGGCGAATCCACGGAACTGACGGTCTATGAGAACACGCACACGGCTCCGGCCCTGCGCATTCCCTCGGCGCGCATCCTGGTGCAGGCGGAGGGACAGCGAGTGCGCGTGCAGGAACTCTTCTCCGTCGAGAATGCATCCGAACCGCCGCGCACCTACATCAACTCGGACGGCACTTTTCTTTTTCGCCTGGGGCAGGGAGCTGAAAACCCCCAGGCCTCCATCATCGGCGAGATGAACATGCCCATTCCTCAGGGAATCCTGGACGGCACTTCACCCGGCGAATTCGCCATCAACTACTCGTTGCATCCCGGAGTGACGACCATCCTCGTGGCCTACGAGGCGGATTACAGCTCTGGGCAATTCACGCTCCAGGACCAGGTGAACTATCCCATCGCCCAGGCGGAACTTCACGTCTCCCCCTCCAGCCTCTCCGTGGATTCTCCGCTCTTCAAGTCAGCGGGCGCCGATTCCGCGAATGCCGCAAAAAACTTTGCCGCCGAAGGGGTGGCAAGCGGGACGGTTTTGCAGGCCCGCCTGAGTGGAGAAGTGGCGCCCTCGGCCGAAGCGGCGAGCGCAGCGAGTGAAGGCGACATCCAAACGACGCCCAACCCCCTTACCCGGCTCGGCGTGCCGCTGCTCGTTTGCGTCCTGCTCGTGCTGGTCTGGGCGCTGGGCATGCGCTTTTCAAAGGAATGGCCCCGGTGGAGAGACCGCCTGCCGGCAAGTCCCGCGCAGAAGGAAATTGAGGCCAAGGTCGAAACGCTGCTAAACTCTCTCGCTGACCTGGAGGAATTGCTCGCCAGCGGCAAGATCGCCGAGAAGACGTACTGGAAGGAAAAACTGGAACTGAAGGCCCGGTTGGTGGCGGTTCTGAAGAAAAGCCCACCCGCACTCCTCGAATCCTATGCCACCCGAAACCTCCCGCGCTGAAGCGACCCTCGAACTCCGTGGCGTTTCAAAATACTTCGGCGACCTTCCGGCGTTGAGAAACGTCAGCCTGCGGATCGGGCGCGGCGACTCGGTCTTCGTTTACGGTCCGAACGGCGCCGGGAAGACGACGCTCCTCCGCACGCTCGCAACCCTCGCCCGGCCGAGCGAGGGGACGGCCTTGTTTTCGGGTCGGGACGTTCACGAGAATCCGCCGGCGGCCCGTGCGGCGATTGGGTTCGTTTCCCACGCGACTTTCCTTTACGGCGAATTGACGGCGCGGGAGAATCTGAAATTCACGGGCCGGCTCTTCGGCCTGCGCGAACCGGAAAAGAGGATCGATACGGCCCTGGAACTTTTCGCTCTCCGTGACCGCGCGGATGAGCCGGTGCGGGGGCTTTCGCGCGGTCTACAGCAGCGTGTCACCTTGGCGCGCGCCATCCTGCATGATCCCGCGTTCTTGTTGCTCGACGAACCTTTCACGGGCCTGGACGCCGCCTCGCGGGAAAATCTGCAATCCCTGCTCCGTCGCCTGCCGGAGCAGGGGAAGGCCGTGGTTTTCTCGACGCACGATTTCGACCAGGGCGTGACTCTCGCGCGGAGGCTGGTGGCGATGGAGGCCGGCCGGGTGCGCTACGATGGACCCCTGAACCTGGCGCCGCTCGACGCACTCCACATCGCGCGTGCGCATTAAGGACGGAGAAGCATTCCGGGGCCCTCCGGGACTTGTGACCCAGCATGCAGACGCTGCGCATCGCCTGGACGATCTTCGTCAAAGACCTGCGCGTCGAATGGCGCAGCCGCGAGACGCTCGCCTCGATGTGCGTCTTCTCGCTGCTCATCGTCTTCCTGTTCAACTTCGCCTTCGAATCCGCGCGCGAAGAGACGCTGCGCCTTTTGCCGGGACTGCTCTGGATCGCGTTTGCCTTCGCAGGCATCCTGGGATTCAACCGCTCGTTTGCCGGCGAGCGTGAAAACGCCTGCTTGGAAGGCATGATCCTGGCGCCCATCGACCCGAGCGCAATTTTCCTCGGGAAGATGTTTGCCAACTTGCTGTTTCTCGCCGTTACGGAAGCGGTGGTGGTGTTTGCCGCTGCGCTCTGGTACAACTTCTCTTTTCTGCCGTCGCTCGGACGATTCGCGTTGATCGTCTTATTCGGGACGGTCGGATATGTCGCGCTGGGGACCATTTTCGGTGCCATTGCCGCCAACACCCGCATGCGCGAGGTGATGCTGCCGATTCTGCAGTTCCCGATTTCGTTCTGGATCCTGATCCTCGGGACGGATGCAACCTCCGACGTCTTGCGCGGCAACACCGCCGCCTTCGCGGCTGGTGCGGCGCGCGTGGCGGGAGTCAGCCTGATCTTCGCCGTCGTGTCGTACTTGCTTTTCGAGTATGTGCTGGAGGAATAGCCGGCTGCTTTGGAAGGGTCTCATGAAATTCCCACTTCGTGTCCACCTGGCGATCACCCTCGTTTGGATGATTCTCGCCCTCTACCTGATCTTTCTTTACGCGCCGCAGGAAACGACGATGGGCGAGGTGCAGCGCATTTTCTACATCCACTTCCCTCTCGCCATGACGGCGCTGCTCGGTTACTTCTTCGTTTTCCTGGGGAGCATGGGGTATTTGTGGAAACGCTCGCAACTCGCGGATGATTTCGCGCACTCATGCGCCGAGGTTGGATTCGTATTTTGCTCGGGTGTACTGGTCACTGGACCGCTGTGGGCGAAGCCCGTCTGGGGCATCTGGTGGACATGGGACGCGCGCCTGACCTCGACCTTCATCCTGTGGCTGCTCTACATCGCCTATCTCATGCTGCGCGCCTACGTCACCAATCCCGGGCGCGTTGAAGTTCTCGCCGCGGTCGTGGGAATCATCGGCTTTGTGGACGCCATCGTCGATTACATGGCCATTCGCTGGTGGCGCACGCAGCATCCCCAACCGGTGATCGCGGGCGGGCCGGGATCGGGCCTCGATGCCCCCATGTGGCTCACGGCGATGATCAGTTGGGGCGCGCTCCTCTGCCTTTTTGCCTACCTCGTCCGGCAGCGGCTGGGTCTGGCGGAGCTGGGCCGCGAACTTCGCGGGCTGCGGCGGGAACTGGCGTCAGGTCATTAGCAATTCCGTGGCAGGGAGAATAGAGCGGTGAACACCTTCCTTTTTCTGGCTTTCAGTTTCGTCTGGCTCATCTTCATGGTATACGCCTGGAGCCTTTCGCGACGACAGCAGCAACTCCACGCGGAGATCGAAAGGCTGAAACGGAAGCTCCAGTCTGGAGAACGGACCGATCCGTAGCTCGCGACACGGTCTTACGGGATTAGGCGCTCTCCACAGATGTTGGCAGGCCGGGCTGTCACCAGCCATTTCCGCCGCACCCCTATCCCCACCCTCCAACTTATGGTATAGGAATGCATTCCGACGCTTCAGCTCGCGCTCAAAAGCCCAGGCCGCCGGTGCGCCTGTCGCGGATAGATGCCGGGCATGCGGCGTCGCGTCGAAAATCGCCGAAGCACGACGACGGGAGTCTCATGGAAGTCCGATGCGATCATTGCGGGCACATCTTTCCCGCACCCGAAGAGTCTTTCGCCGGGCAGGAGAGGATCGAAGTTCCCTGCCCGGCTTGCCGTAAGCCTCTGCAAATCGTGAATCCCAAACTGACAACTCTGAGCATCGACCGGACGAAGAGGAAGCTGCCACAGATCCTCTCCCAAATCAGCCCCGAGGGTCGCCTGCTGCTGATTCCGCAGAACATGGAAATCAGTTTGAAGGTCCTGGAGGGGGAGGAAAAGGGCACGGTCTACCCGGTCACCAAGCCGCGCTGCGTGATCGGTCGGACAAATGCCGACGTGGCCATCAATGACTCCTTGGTTTCGCGGGTCCACTGCGCCCTGGAGGTCAGCGCGGAGGGCGTTGAACTGCGCGACCTCGACAGCACCAATGGAACATTCGTTGAGGAGAAAGCCATAGAGACCGCCACGCTTTCCAACGGCTCGACCTTCCGCATCGGCAGCCATCTGTTCCAACTCCTCATCGTAAACAAGCCGGTATGATCAAAATCGGACGATATGAGGTCATCGCGGAACTGGGGCGGGGAGCCATGGGGATCGTCTACAAGGCTCAGGACCCGACCATCGGCCGCCTGGTGGCGATCAAGGTACTTTCGCTGGATGCACCCACAGATGTTGGAGTCCCCGACGCGCGGGACATCTTCATGCGCGAGGCGCGCGCCGCGGGCCGCCTCTCCCACCCCGGCATTGTCACCATCCACGACGCCCTGGAGGACCCCGAGTCGCGGAGCAGCTACATCGTGATGGAATTCATTCCGGGGAAGACCCTGGAATCCATTCTTCTCGACAGCCCCTCGCTCGGCGCAGAAAGGGCCTTCAACATCATCCGCCAGATCGCTGAGGCGCTCGATTACGCCCACCAGAACCAGATCATCCACCGGGATCTGAAACCTGCCAACATCCTCGTGACCGAAGACGGACGGATCAAAATCACCGACTTTGGTATCGCCAAAATTGTGGCGCGGGAGAGCGCGTCGCGCACCGTCGCCATCATGGGAACGCCCTCCTACATGTCGCCTGAGCAGATCACCGGCGGAGAACTGGACTCGCGTGCTGATCTCTTCTCGATGGGGATCCTTTTCTACCTGATGCTGACCGGCCAGAAACCGTTTGCAGGTGACACGGTGGCCGTGATGTTCAAGATCGTGCACGAGGACCCCGTTCTTCCCAGCCGGCTGAATCCGCAGCTCACACCGGGCCTCGACTACGTCGTTTTGCGCTCCCTGGCCAAGGACCGGGCCAAGCGCTACAGTTCGGCGCGCGAATTCCTGGAGGATCTCGAAGATGTCCAGCAACGACGATCGCCGCGTTCGCAGGTAAGGGTATTGCCCGCCGAGCTGCACGCGGGTGAAAAAACGATCGTGGCGTCGAAGCCGCTGCTCGGCGCCGTAGATGCGCAACCCGCGACTTCCGCTCCCCAAACCAGCCGCCGCACGCTGGGGATTGTGGGCGGTGGCGCGCTGGCGATCGTCGCGGCACTGGGGTTCTGGGTGCTTCGCCACCGCGAGGCTCCAACTCCGCCGCCCTCATCAACGACCGCGACCGCACCTCCTGCTGCGGTGCCTGCCGCGGCGCCGGCCAAGAACGAGGCAGCAAACCCTCCCGAGGAGACTTCCCAACCTGGAAGACAAATGGCCGCAAAGGGGCCAAATCCGCTCCCCCCTCCCTCACAGCCTAAACCCGCCTCCGGATTAGCAGTGCGTGCGACACAGCCAACAAGCGAACCAGTCAAGCCGGCAGCAGTCGCAGCAAGGTCTTCACCAGCCGCTCCGGATGTGGCCGCGACAGCTTCCCCGCGAGTCGTCTACCTGATTTGGCAACACGATTTGAAAGAGGCAGTCCTCACCGTCCGTAGCAACGGGGCGACGATCTATCAGGGAAACCTGACGGGAAAGAAGAAGGGAGGCTTCCTGGGGATCAAGGGGACGTACGCAGCAATAGTCAAGCGCCCCATCAGCATCCCGGCTGGATCGCGGGAACTTGAACTGCACATTTCTTCCAAGGAAAGCGGGCCCGAACTCGACGCAAAGGTTACGGCGGTCGCTCCCGCAGATCCCTCCGCCGCGCTGCGCGTCGAGGCAAGAGACGACCATCTCACTGCCGGCTGGCAGGTCACCCAAGGCGGTAAACCCTAAACAGCAATGAGAGACAGCACCCTGGCCTTTCGGTGAATGATTCCTTCGCCGCAAAGCAAAGGGTCTGTCAGGGTCGCGAGGAGGCAGTGGCCTACTTCCTGATCGAGACCGTCGCCGGTGCGCTCAGCTTGAACGTCAGCTTCGTCTCCGGCGGCAGGACAATTTCTTTCTTGCCGGTGTAGGCCGCCACTCCGGTGCCGCCGCCTGCACCCGCCGCCCCGCCGATGGCCGCGCCTTTCTTGCCGCCGGCCAGCGCGCCAATCAACGCTCCCGCCGCCGCGCCACCGCCGATCATCTCCACGTTGCGCTTTTTGTGGGATTCGCCCTTGGCACTCCAGGCGTCCGTCGTAATCGCGACATTCTCGCCCCCTTTGACCGCGAGCGAGGTGAGGACGAGCGAGAGTTCCGCGGGCCGGTTCAGGCGGCCCGAGCTGACTACGCTTGTCACTTTGCCGGTGACCGTGCTGCCGACTGCCGCCACTTCGGTTCCGCCCGCCATCAGGGCATTAGCCAAAGTCCCTTCAAACTCGGTGCCAGCGGCCGTTGAACCGCTGTTGATTTCGGCACCCAGACGCACGGCCAATTCCGTCCCCGCCGGGACAGTGACACTGACAGGCTCCGCAGCTCTGCTCTCGCCGCCTTTCCTGGCGCTCTTGCCTCCGCTGGCTCCACTGGCGGCACCTTCGCTACCGGCGGCCCCTTGCTCCTGGTTCTCAGTTGACTGCGTGCCCGACTGGCAACCGACCAGCATTGCCGTCAGCAGCAACGTCAGCAGCATTCTCAAACTGGAACTCTTTGGCATGATGGACCTCCCTCAGTTTGTCTGCACGCCGCACCTTGTCGAGACGCCGACGATGGGCTGCGTGCGGAACCTTCGATGAATCCCCTTGCCTTGTGGTCTCCAGAATCGAACCTGATAGAACCGAAAGTAGACGATTGCTGCCGCAAGGTCAAGTGTTCGGTGCGGAGGGGGAAACAAGTCGACGAAGGCGGAGCGGGCGTGCTACCATTTCTTTGGGTCGAGGCCCAAACTCAGCAGAAAGAAGCGTTCGTTTGAATGTGTCAGACTTCGGGCTCTGTGCGACGGATGCTCGCGAACCCCGCCAGGTCCGGAAGGAAGCAACGGTAACGAGCCTCTCCGTGTGCCGCAGATCACCCGAAGTCTGGCGCCCAATTTCGAAACCCGAAACTTGGGCGCCCTTGAAAAGGCGCGTTTCCATTTTCTAGTTTCCAATCTCGCTTCGTTATAGTTCGTCGTACACAATTCCCACCATGTCTTATCAGGTCATTGCCCGCAAATACCGGCCCCAGGTCTTCGATGATGTCGTCGGGCAACGGCTGATCACCGATACCCTCAAGAACGCCATTCAGACCGACCGCGTCGCCCACGGCTACATCTTCTCCGGCGCGCGCGGCGTGGGGAAGACTTCCACGGCGCGCATCCTCGCCAAATCGTTGAACTGCGTGAAGGGGCCGACGCTCACGCCTTGCGGCGAATGCCCTTCCTGCCAGGAGGTCGCCGCCGGAAATTCCGTGGACGTTCTCGAAATCGACGCAGCCTCAAACCGGGGCATCGACGAAATCCGCGAGCTGCGCGAAACCGTCCGCTACCTCCCCGCCCGCGACCGCTACAAGGTCTTCATCATCGATGAAGTCCACATGCTCACCACCGAGGCGTTCAACGCCCTGCTCAAGACCCTGGAGGAGCCGCCGCCGCGCTCGCTCTTTATCCTGGCGACCACCGAGCCGCACAAGCTGCCCGCCACAATCCTTTCCCGCTGCCAGCACTTCGCCTTCCGCCTGCTGGACTACGGGGAAATCTTCGCGCGCCTCGAACAGGTCGGCAAGGCAGAGGGTGTCCAGGCGGACGAAGGATCTCTCGCCGCTTTGACCCTGGCCGCCGAGGGCAGTCTGCGCGACGCGCTCTCGCTTCTCGACCAAGTCATCGCCGCCTGCGGCGAAAAGCTTGAAGAAGGCCGGGTTCGTCAACTGCTCGGCGTCGTGCCGCTCGAGTTGCTGCGCAGAATGACGGAAGCCATCCACGCCGCGGACGCCCCGCGCGTGCTGGAGATGGTGAACCGGCTTTCGAGCGAGGGCTACGAACTGAGCCACTTTGCCGGAGAGTACGTCCGCTTTGTGCGCAACCTGATGATCGCCCGGAGCTGCGGCGCGGAAAGCCCTCTGCTCCAGGTCCCCGGCGACGAGCGGCAGGCGCTGGCGGAACTCTCCAAGCTCTTCAGTGAGGAAGATCTGACGCGTTTCTTTCAGATTCTGCTGCGCACCGACAGCGACTTGCGTTACTCGCTCGAGCCGCGTTTTCACCTCGAAATGGGCTTGTTGAAGCTGGTCCATGCTCGACGACTCACCTCGCTCGAATCGCTGCTTGCCGAACTGCGCGGCGCGGGGCAGACGGTGAAGCCGAGCGGCCCGGCTCCGCGCACGCCCCCGCCTTCGAGCGCGACCACCACCTCGCCCGCCAGGAAGCCGGAACTCGAACCACCCCGTCGCCTCGCGTCGGTTTCGACGGAAAGGGCGAATCCTGCAACCGCGGCGACCGCCACGCCCGCCGAGATTCAGCCAGCGCCTCCTGCCGACGACCGCCTGAATTCCATCAAGGCGCTGCTGTTCGAGCAGAAGAAACTCCTGAGCACCTGCCTCGATCATCTCTCCGGATGGCGCTTCGAAGACGGCGAGGTACGCTTCCTTTTCGCCAAGAACGCATCCTTCTTCGCCGATCTGCTGCGCAGCCGCGAGCAATTCGACACGTTGCGCTCCGTGTGTGGCCAGGTGCTGGGGCAGCCCGTGAAGATTTGTGTTACACTCGACGAGCAGGGTGGGGCGACGGTCGCCGCGCGGCCCAGTGCGCGAGTGCGGGCCGAGCGTGATCCCGCCGTGGAGGCTTTCCGGAAAAGATTCGACTGCACCTTGGTGGACGTTAAAGACCTCAGCCGGGAGTGAGCGATGAAAAACCTGCAACAGATGCAGCAAATCATGAAGCAGGTCCAGCAAATGCAGGAGCAGCTCCAGAAGCAACTGGATGAGCTGATGGTGGAAGCGTCCGCCGGCGGCGGCATGGTGACGGTCAAGATGAACGGCCAGAAACTGCTGGTGGCGGTGCACATCGATCCGGAGGTTTTTGCCTCGGAAGATGCCGAAATGTTGCAGGATCTGGTCGTGGCGGCGGTCAACGAGGCCACGCACAAAGTCGATGAGCACCTGGCCAGCCGTGTCGGGAATCTCGCCATGGGCCTCAACCTTCCGGGCCTGACCTAGATAAAGAAACTCGAAATTCGAAACTAGAAACTGGAGCGTCGGGAGGATTTCGAATTTCGAGTTTCCAGTTTCGAGTTTCGAAATGAAGGACTACGCCGAGCCCTTGGCTCGACTGATTGATGAGTTGAAGCGCCTACCCGGCATCGGGCAGAAATCGGCGCAGCGTATCGCTTTTCACCTCGAGCGCTCCTCCCGCGAAGATGCCGAGCGGCTGGCGCACGCCATCCTCGACGCCAAGGACAAAATCAAGCTCTGCAGCCTCTGCAACAACCTCACCGAACAGGACCCCTGCGGATACTGCACGGACGCTCGCCGCGAGCAGGACGTGATCTGCGTCGTCGAGACTCCTTACAACCTGATCGCCGTCGAGAAGACTCGCGAGTTCCGCGGCCTCTATCATGTTCTGCACGGTGCGCTCTCGCCGCTCCAGGGCATCGGCCCAGAACAGCTCAAACTCAAGAATCTGATCGAGCGCCTGAAGGGCGGAAAGATCCGGGAGTTGATCGTGGCGACGAATCCCAATGTGGAAGGCGAAGCGACGGCCATCTACCTCTCCAAGCTCATCAAGCCGCTGGGCGTCAAGGTCACACGCATCGCCATGGGAATTCCCGTCGGGTCCGAAATCGAGTTCGCCGATGAAGTGACCATGCTCAAGGCGCTCGAAGGCCGGCGCGAAATCTAGTCCGTCGCCCACATCTCTCCCCGCGTCTACGCCGCCATCCGAATCTTTACACTCAGTAAACCGCTCTGGCGGCACGCGCCTGCTTCGCCTGCAACGCTTGGGGTATAGTGTTCGAGGTGGTGCAGCCCTTGCTTCTTAGGTCTGCGGATCTTTCGCCTTGCCCTCTGATATCACTTCCGCAGACGGCGGCCGTGCCAGACGCTCAGGATTTCGAGACGCTCGGGGCGGAGGCGATAGGTGATGAAGTAGGGGGGGATGACAAGCTCGCGCGTTCCAGGCCTGCGGCCTTGCTTGCCCAAGTGCGGGAACTCCGCCAGGTGTTCGACGCTGCTCACCAGGTGCGCCGCAACACGCCCGGCGGCTTGGGGCCTGTCCTGCTCGATGTAGGCCTCGATTTCCGCGAGATCCGAAATCGCCTGCTCGGTCCAGACTATTCGC
This sequence comes from Terriglobia bacterium, assembly GCA_020072905.1. GTDB lineage: Bacteria > Acidobacteriota > Terriglobia > UBA7540 > UBA7540 > JAIQGB01. The sequence goes on from JAIQGB010000005.1 coordinate 10,597, forward strand.
ATTCGCACCCACCTCTACTTTCAGTATGGCGACGGTTGTTATCTCCGACTGTCCGTTTGGTGCGAAATATCTGGATTCAGAAGGTGATATTGGGCGGTTCCGTCCAAATTTTGGACAAGCTCGATCCGTTTGGCTCGAGTTACTTGCATGAGGGTGGCGCGAGCTTGGGCTTGCTGCCCCAGGACTGGAGGTAGCGTTTCACGGCTTCATGCGGTACCACTCGTCCCGCGTCGGCGTCGCGAATGCCCTGGTCAATTTTCGCCAGTTGCTCTTCCTGCTCTTCAACATAATTCTCCAGGGCCTCAACCGCGAGGCGCGAACGGTTGCTGGCCGTCGTCTCGGCCAAGCTCTCCAGCCGGTTTCGCAATCGGGTGGGAATCCGCACGCTGAGGATGGTCGTTCCGGCCCTTCGTGATCTTCCGGTCTTCATGTACACGTTTGTAATACAGAAGGACCTGGCAAGTCAAGCGCCATGATCAAGTGCCACTACCCAGTGTGGAAGGGCGATTCATGAACTGCCCCGGCGATACGCCTCCGCGTCCGCCTGCCTTCCCTCCTGACCCTTGAGGTATAGTGTTCGAGGCGGCAAAGTCCGGAGCGGCTCGATGCATCTCCTGCATCTCAATTATTGGTATGACGCCGAACTCGATTCTCCCGAAGCCTTGCTCGCGCGCTATCGGATTCTGACTGGGTGGTCTGAGGCGATTCAGGCCGCGGGTGTCCGGGTCACGGTTCTCCAGCGGTTTCGTGAGGAGACGAGGTTGGAGCGGAACGGCGTCATGTATCATTTCCGGCGCGACTCGTATCCACCCGAGCTCAGGAAGTGGCAAGTCCCTACGCAATTGCATCGCCACGCCAGCGAACTCTGCTCGCAAACTCTGGCCGCCGGAGAGTCTGCGATCGTTCATTTCAATGGTTTGCTCTTCCCTCTCCAATTGCGCGCCTTGCGCAAGATGCTGCCTGCGGCTTGCCCGATTGTGGTGCAAGAGCACGCCGACCAGCTCTGGCCAGCCTGGCGACAACCGGTGCTCAGGTGGGGATTGAAAGCCGCTGACGCATTTTGCTTCTCGGCCGGGCAATCCGCCGAGCCCTGGCTCGATCGTGGCCTCATCCCTGACCCCCGCCTGGTGCATCAGATTCTTGTGGCCTCAACCCCATTTCGCCGGCAGGACCGCGCCGCAGCGTGCGCCCAAACCGGATTGCGCGGCGAACCGGTGGTGGTCTGGGTGGGCCGCCTTACAGAAAACAAAGACCCGATCACAGTCTTGACTGGCTTCGAAATGGTCCTGAAGCAGGTGCCGACCGCCCGCCTCTACATGGTCTACGGGAGTGAGGAGTTGCTGCCTCAGGTGCGCGCCAAAATCGAATCGAGCCCCACTCTGAATAAGGCTGTGACGCTGCTAGGGTCTTTCGCCTATGCCGACCTGGAGGCCGTGTACAACAGCGCGGATTATTTTGTGCTGGGAAGCCATCGCGAAGGGGCCAGCGGCGCCCTGGTGGAAGCGCTCGCCTGCGGCGTCGTTCCCGTCGTCACCGATATACCTTCGTCTCGGAGGCTGACCGACGGCGGGAAGATCGGCGGGCACTGGCCTCCCGGAGCGGTGACCGCGCCGAGCCTTCAAAGCCTGCAACCACTCGCGGCCCGCCGGCGGGATGCCCAGTGGCTGCCGTGGTCGGTGGATACACGCTTCTTTGACGCTCCCGTGGAACGGCCGCCGGGACCACCGTGGCATCTGCTCCGCGTCACAAGCCTGAACCCCGTGAAAGACCAGGCGACGCTGCTCAGGGCTTTGCGCTTCGTCGTGGACCGGGGTCAGGGCGCGCATTTGGACATCGTCGGAGAAGACGCGCTGAACGGGAGCATCGAACGGCTGGCGGCTGAACCGAGGCGACGAGGGGCGCGAGATTCCACGGCTTCAAGCCGCAGGAGGAGATTGCGACTTTCTACCGCCGCGCCCATTATTACATCCAGTCCTCGCTGCACGAGGGCACGGGAGCTTCGGTTTTGGAAGCCGCCGCCGTCGGCGTCCCCACGGTCGGAACGGCTGTCGGCCTGCTCGCGGAACTCGCGCCCTCGGCGGCGCTCGCTGTGCCGGTGGGCGATGCCCAAGCGCTTGCGGAGGGCATTCTTTCCTTGCTGCAGGACCCCGAGCGCCGGGAGCGGTTGGAACACGCCGCCCAGTCCTTCGTGCGCCGCCACGACGCCGACTGAACAGCGGCGGAATTCGAGAAAATCTACGCTTGGCTGGCCAGAGGCCGAGGCGCTGCGGCGAATGCGGCGGAGAAGCGATTGCTGCATCTCGGGGCGGTTGGCTATAATGGCTTGTTAAGCACCAGCATCTCTGGCCGGGCAATCAAGGGCTTTCCCTAAGACATCGAGCATGCTCAAACGCCTTCGTCCCCTCAAACCGTATCTGGCACGTTACAGGAGGCGCTACACCGTGGGCCTGGCCTGCCTGATCATCGTCCAGGCGGTGGGCATCGTCCCACCACTCCTCATCAAGGCGGCTATCGACGCGATGTCTGCGCGCGTCAGCAGCGGCAAGCTGCTCTTCTATGCCGCCATCCTGCTCGGGATCGCGCTTGGTAAGGCTTTCTTCCAATTCTGGATGCGTTGGATTCTGATTGGGATTTCGCGCGACGCCGAATACGACATCCGCAACGACCTGTTCCGACACCTGATGCGCCTCTCCGCGCGTTACTACACGGAAACTCCCACGGGCGAGCTGATGTCGAAGCTCACCAACGACCTGAACGCGGTGCGCAACCTGATCGGGCCGGGCATCATGTACTCGGCAAGCACCCTGACCGTCGGCATCGCCACGGTGAGCGTGATGCTGCACCTCGACTGGCAGCTCACACTGCTCGCGCTCGCGCCCATGCCCGTGGTCTCGATCGCCGTCAAGTTCTTCGGCCAGGCCATTCACGACCGCTTCGAAAAGATTCAGGAAATGTACTCGCGGCTCACCGAAAAGGTGCGCGAAAACCTTTCGGGGGTGCGCGTCATCCGGGCCTTCACGCAGGAAGAGCCGGAGATGGCGCAATTCGATCGGCTGAACCGCGAGTTTGTTGAGAAGAACCAGGGACTGATCTGGATCACCAGCCTGATGTGGCCCGGCATGGCCCTGCTGTTCGCCGTCGCCTTCATGCTGATCATGGTGGTCGGCGGACACCATGTGATCTCCGGAAGGATCACGGTGGGCACGTTCGCGGCCTTCAACGTTTATCTGCTCTACCTGATCTGGCCGATCATCGCGCTGGGATGGGTGGTGAATATTCTGCAGCGCGGGCTCGCCTCGCTCGGCCGGCTAAACCTGATCTTCCAGGCCCAGCCGGACATCGACGACCGCGACGTGCCTCCGCAACCTGTCACCGCGCTGCGCGGCGAAATCGAGTTCCGCAACCTGACCTTCAGCTACAACGGCAAGCCGGTTCTTCGTAACCTCAGCTTGCGGATTCCCGCCGGCCGGACCGTGGCGATTGTCGGGGCGACGGGCTCCGGTAAGTCCACGCTGGTCAGCTTGATTCCGCGCCTCTACGACGCGCCGCCCGGAACGGTGCTGGTGGACGGCGTCGCCATCCGCCAAATACCCCTCCGCGTCCTCCGCGAGGCGATCGGCTTTGTCCCCCAGGAAACGTTTCTCTTTAGCGAAACCATCCGGGAGAACGTCAGATTCGGCACGGCCGGTGCAGCGGACTCCGACGTGGAGCGGGCGGCGGAGATTTCCAACATCCTTCCGGAAATTCGGGGATTCCCGCGCGGGTTCGAAACCATGGTGGGCGAGCGGGGCCTGACGCTTTCCGGCGGACAGAAACAGCGCACGGCCATCTCCCGCGCGGTGATTCGTGACCCGCGGATCCTAATTCTCGATGACGCACTTTCGAGTGTGGACACCTACACGGAAGAGAAGATTTTGGGCCACCTGACCGAAGTGATGGCCGGGCGCACGACGCTGCTGATATCCCACCGCGTCTCCACCATTCGCCACGCGGACGAAATCGTGGTGCTGCACGACGGAGAAATCGCGGAGCGCGGCAGGCACGAAGAGCTCCTGGCCCTGAATGGGCATTACGCGGATCTTTACACCAAGCAGTTGATCGAGGAGGAGCTCGAGAAGGAAGCGTAACGACTGTCCGTTGTCCCTTGTCCGTGGTCCGTTCGAGCGGCCACTGACGACTGACAACTGACCACTGACGACTGACCAATGGCTGACAGTTTCCACGAAGAAGAAGTCCTGGGGAAAGCTTACGACGCGCGGCTGATGCGGCGGCTCCTCGCCTACCTGCGGCCCTACTGGCCGTGGGTGCTGCTGGCGCTGGTCGCCATTGTCCTCTACGGCCTCCTCCAGGCGGTGCCGCCTTATCTGCTCAAGGTCGAGGTTGACCGCTACCTCGACCCCACCTCCGCATCCAAGCTTCCTCCCTTCCTGGCACGCTACTTGAGTGCCGACGCGTTCAAGGGAATCCTGCAGATCGCCTTCGCGTTCTTCCTGCCGACCGTTCTCCTCACCTTTTTCCTGGAATTCGCGCAGTCCTTCACGATGCAACTGGTGGGGCAGCGCGTCATGTACGACCTGCGCAAGGAACTCTTCGCGCATCTTCAACGCCTGCAGTTGAGCTTCTACGATCACAACCCCGTCGGACGCATGGTGACGCGCGTCACCACCGATGTGGACGTCCTCAACGAGCTGTTCGCCTCCGGGATGGTCGCCATCTTCGGGGATTTCTTCACGCTCTTCAGCATCATGGTGGTGATGCTCAGCCTGAACTGGCGGCTGGCGCTGCTCACCTTCTCCGTGCTCCCGCTTATCGTCTTGGTGACGGTCGCCTTTCGCAAGGCGGTGCGCGAATCCTACCGGCGGATTCGGGTCGCCATCGCGCGCATCAACGCCTACCTGCAGGAGCACATCACGGGCGTGGCCGTGATCCAGCTTTTCAATCGCCAGGAGCGGAGCTTCGAAGAGTTTGAGAAAGTCAACTGCACGCACATGGAGGCCTACAAGGATTCCATTCTCGCCTACGGGCTCTTCTATCCGACGGTAGAATTCCTGGGCGTGCTCGCCGTGGCCATCATTCTGGATCTGGGAGGTGGCATGGCACTCAAGGGCGCGGTCACGATCGGTACGGCCATCGCCTTCATTCAGTATTCGCAGCGCTTCTTCCGCCCCATCCAGGATTTGAGCGACAAGTACAACACTCTCCAATCGGCCATGGCGAGCGCCGAGCGCATCTTCAAGCTGCTCGACACGCCGGTTACCGTCGCCGACCCCCCCGACGCGCAGCCGCTCGAAAAGCCCCAGGGCCGCGTCGAGTTTCGTCACGTCGGTTTCGCCTACTGGGACGAGCACCGGGTGATCGAGAACGTCTCCTTCACCGTCGAGGCCGGAGAGACGGTGGCCATCGTGGGCCACACCGGCGCCGGCAAAACCACGCTCACCAGCTTGCTGCTGCGATTCTACGAAGTCCAGGACGGCCAGGTGCTCTTCGACGACATTGATATCCGCAACCTCCGCCTGCGCGACCTGCGCAGGAACTTCGGAATGGTTTTGCAGGACCCGTTCCTGTTTACGGGGACTATCGCTGGCAACATCCGCATGGGCACGGAGGGGATCAGCGACGCCCGGCTGCGCCAGGCAGCGCGGCACGTCAACATTCTCAATTTCATCGAAAGCCTTCCGGGCGGCTTCGATGAGCCGGTGCGCGAGCGGGGCGCCACGCTCTCGGTGGGGCAGAAGCAGTTGCTCTCCTTCGCGCGCGCCTTGGCGCACGACCCGAAGGTCCTGATTCTCGACGAAGCTACCTCCAACGTCGACCCGGAGACGGAAGCGCTGATTCGCGAGGCGCTGCGGCGGCTCCTCGCAAACCGCACCTCGCTTGTCATCGCCCACCGGCTCTCTACCATCCAGAACGCCTCGAAAATCGTGGTGATGCACAAGGGCCACGTGCGCGAGGTCGGAACCCATCAGGAACTCCTGCAGAAACGCGGCATCTATTACAAGCTCTACGCACTCCAGTACAAGGACCAGGAGGCCGCCGCGGCCCGTAATGTGCTATCGGTTGTCGGTCCGGGAGAGGGTACGCCCGCAGACCCGGACCCTGGAGCCCAGGCCACGGACGTCTAACCCATGGCGAATCGCTGCCTGATGATGGTTGCCGGCGAGCGCTCGGGCGATGTGTATGGCGCCGAGCTGGCCAAGGCTCTGCGCGCGCGGCTGGGCTCCGCGGAGATTTTCGGCTGCGGCGGCGATGCCATGCGCGAGGCCGGCGTCGAGACGACGGTCGACGCGCACAGGGTTTCGGTGGCCGGGATTGTCGAGGTCGTGGCGGGGCTCCCGCGCGTCTATCGCGCCTTTCACACCCTCCTGGCGGAGGTTGAGCGGCGGCGACCGCAACTCGCCGTCCTTATTGATTTTCCGGACTTCAACCTGCGCATGGCAAGGAGACTCAGGAAGCGCCACATCCCGGTGGTTTACTTTGTTAGCCCCCAGATTTGGGCGTGGCGGAGCGGCCGCATCAAGGAGATCAAGGCCAACGTCGCTAAGATGCTCTGCATCTTCGATTTCGAGGAGGAGATTTATCGCCGGGCGGGAGTTCCCGTCGAATATGTCGGCCATCCCCTCGCGGATCTCGTGCGGCCCCCCGCGACGCGTGAGGAATTCTTCGCCAAGGCCGGCCTGGATCCGGCGCTAACCACCGTCGCTCTGCTGCCGGGCAGCCGGCCGAAAGAAGTCGCGATGAATCTCCCGCCCATGCTCGGCGCGGCCAGCCGGCTAGCGCTCAACCGGCAACTCCAGTTCATCATTCCCGTGGCGGCGACGCTCAATCCAGCCTGGGTGGAATCAATCGCCGCCGGAAGTTACGTGGGCAGGGCCCTGATCCGTACGCTCACCCACGCCACCTCCGACGCGCTCGCGCACTCGGACGTGGCCGTGGTCGCGAGCGGTACGGCGACGCTCGAAGCAGCTCTCCATGCACGTCCCATGGTGGTGGTTTACCGTGTCTCGCCGCTCACGTGGCTGTTCGGCAGGCTCCTGGTGAAGGTCCCGCATTACAGTATGGTCAACCTGCTGGCGGGCAAGCGGCTGGTCACAGAATTGATGCAAAGCAATTTCAACGCGCAGAACCTTTCCGCCCAGGTAGAATATCTGCTGGATCACCCCGAGGCCCGCGCTACAATGGCTCAAGAACTAGGCGCCCTTCGAGCGCGGCTGGGGCCGGGCGGGGCGGCGGGGCGGGCAGCGGAGGCTGTCGTCCGCATCCTGGAGGCGCACGGGAAAACCTGCGAGCCTCAGTGAGGGATCGGCAGTCCGCGACGCGGCGGCGCAAAACAATGCAACTAGTTGATGGACAATATAATCCAATATAAAGCCGGGGCGTATAGCCAGACAGGCCTTAGAGACCGTTCGCGTTGCTGGAAAAGGGGATGGGCGCTGGTTCCTGCGGAAAGGGCAACTGTACAAGTGATGAATAACCTTCGGACTCTACCGGGAACGGGTGGGGGCCTCGCGCGGACGTTGACCCGCTGGTTCTTGGTGCTGGCCACGCTCCTGGCGGTGCTGCTGAGCGCCTCCCCCGGCCGTGCGCAGACGCGCTTTGAAGTTACCCGTTACGCCATCGACGCCGAGCTCTTCCCTTCCACTCACATTCTAACCGCCAAGGCTCGCATCGATTTCCTGGCCAAGGCGGATTTGACGACCCTGACGTTCGACCTGCACAGCTACTTGCGCGTGGACAAAGTGCTGGATGAAACCGGCAAAGAGTTACGCTTCCGACGCGAGGGTCTTGTCTTCGAGGTGGATTTTCTGAATCCGGTCATGGCAGGCAAGTCTTCCTCGATCACGGTCAACTACGGCGGGCCACTCTCTTCGGCGGACGGGAGCCCGGTCGAGGGCCTAAAACTGGCCTACGTCGGCGACGAAGGCTCTTATCTGCTTTACCCGGGACGCTGGTTCCCCGTCAGCAACTATGGCGTAAACCGTTTTGCTGCCACGATGCACATTACGGTTCCCTCAGATCTGACCGTGATCGCATCCGGAAAGGAACTCGCGCCCCAGAGCCAAACTGGAAAGACGGTCTACACCTACGAGTTCGAGCAGTCCTCCTTCCCGGGAACGGTCCTGGCCGGTAAGTACGTCGTGCAGCCGGGAACGGCCATGGGCGCGAACATCGCCCTTTACCTCAAACCCGGGCACGAGCATTTCGCCGCGAACTACGGAGAGGCGGCCGCCAAGATTCTGGCCTTCTTCTCGGACCATTTCGGCGGGCTGCCGAGCGGCCGCCTCGCCCTCGCCGAGATCGAAGACGGAACCGTGGGCGGATACACAGCGCCGGGACTGGTGGCGCTCGCCTCGCGCGGCTTTTCGAGTCCCGTCAATACGCGCCTGCTCGCCCACGAGATTTCGCACCAGTGGTGGCGTTGCCTGGTCAGCCCCGCCTCCCCCGACGACGCCTTCCTGGATGAGGGCCTGGCCACATATTCGGCCGCGATGTACGCCGAGGCGTCGGCGGGCGAAAACGAGTTTGAGGACACGATGCGCGAGATTCAGATCGGCGCGCTGACGCATGAAGGCATTGCCCCCATCGCGCAGGCCAGCCGTCTGCACGAGTTCACCCCCGAGTACCAGTCGATCGTCTTCCAAAAAGGCGCCATGGTGTTTCACATGCTCCGCTGGGTGCTCGGCGAAGACGCCTATCTCAAGACCCTCCAGGCGATGGTCCGCGACTACGCCTGGAAATCCATCTCCACCGATGAATTCGAAAAACTTGCCGAGAAAACCAGCCAACAGGAGTTGACGTACTTCTTCGCGCAGTGGGTCAGTTCCACCGGCGTTCCGCAGTTCAAGCGGACTTGGGCGGTCTATCGCACCGAGAAGGGGTACCAGGTGGTGGGCAAGGTCCAGCAGGACCTCGATATCTTCCGCATGCCGGTGGAGATTCGCGTCTTCGCGGAAGGCCGCAAGCCGATCAACGAACGTGTGGAAATGGTCGGGACGACGTCAGACTTCACCGTCAACACTCCCACTCGCCCTCTGCGCGTGGTCATTGATCCCGCCAGCCGCATTCTCAAATACGACGATACCATCAAGACCGCCGTCGAAATGGCCAAGGGCGATCAAATGGTGCAGCAGCAGGCCCTCCTCGAGGCCATCAAGCAGTATCAGGCCGTTCTGGATCTGAACAAGAACAGCTCGCTCGCCCACTACCGAATCGGCGAAATCCACTTCAAGCTGCGGAACTACAACGCGGCAGCCGAGGAATTGCGCGCGGCGTTGAACGGAGATTTGCAGCCGAAGTGGGTCGAGGTCTGGGCTCACCTCACACTGGGCAAGATCTTCGACGCCACCGGGCAGCGCGACCGCGCCCTCAATGAATACCAGCGGGCCTTGCAGACCAATGACAATACGCAAGGCGCGCTCGATGAAGCCAACCGCTACACGCAGAAACCTTACGCCGAAGAAAGCCGCCAGGTGGGGTAGGTGCCGTCTCCGCCGCGAGCGACAAGCAAGGAGTCGGAAATCAGGACCCGGAAGAGAACGGTGTGCCGGCACAAAGGCCTCGTCGTGTTCCCTTGACCACTTGTGGCCCCGTCAGGCTTGTGTTGCATCCTTGCGGCATTTCTCTTCTGACTCCTGGGTGCCGCCGTCTGTTTTCCCTCTTGTCACTTGTCCCTCGTCATTGTCTTTCGCTGGTACTTCAGGCCTGTGAGCTGAGGCGCATCGAGCCCGCGGTGCTGAATCAAGACCTTGAAGACGCTTCCCATACCCTCCGGGCTGATCAGCCGCTTGAGCTTGAGCCGGGCCTGGAGCTTCTCCGCCTCGCTCTGGCCGGGATCGTAGAGGTCTCGAAACTCGTTCTCTTCCCCGAGTGCCATCAAGAACCGTTCCTGCGTCGTGAAGCCCGTGAGGACCAGGCCGGCTGACTTCCCAGCATCAATCAAGGCGCTGAAGTTGACGTGCGCGGTCAGGTCTTGCTCGCCTGGAGCGCTGTAGAAGTCTTCGGAGGCAGTGTGCCCCCGGTAGGCCAGCAAAGTGCCGCGTGGGCGGTCCGATGTAAAGAGGCGCTCCGCGAGGTCGCCGTAGTCGATGGTGATCACATAACCGCGCGTCAGCTTCTCGGCCACTGCGCGAATCCACTGAACGGCCCTGAGGCTTACCTCCACCCGCTGACCCTCCTCAAGATCGTGGGCGTAGCGGGCGACGGCAGCGGCGACTTCCGTGTTGCTGATGGGGCCGGGCATCTCGCGTAACTCCTCGCCCTGGGCGGACACGTAGATTTCCTTCAGGCGCCCGCCGATCCTCTCCACCACCGCAACGGGAAACGCGTCCGCTAACTCGTTCGAGAAGAAGCAGCCAGCGACGGGGGGCGATGCCTCGAGGTTCTCGAGCAAACGCAGCTTGGAACTGAGCTGGTCTTCTCTCAGCTTCTCGCCAAGCCGTGCCCGCCGGCGCGGTCCGGGCTCGATGGCAAGGTAGTCGAGGGCCGCGTAGAACTCCGGCTGCGCCGTCCTCGTCCAGCTCAGGAAATCCCGCGCGAACCAGCCACGCCCGGGGCCCATCTCGACCCAAGTAAAGGGCGCCGGCCGGCCCATGGCCTCCCATATCTCCACGGCCTGGCGCGCCAAGAGTCGGGCAAACACGGGATGCAAGTCGGGGCTGGTAAAATAGTCTCCTCGCACGCCCGTCCGCTCCCGGTCCTGCATGTAGTACCCATGCTCAGGATGGTAAAGGCAGAGCGACATGTACTCGCCGAAGGTGATGGGGCCTTTTCGGCTAAGGCGGTCGAGGAGATGAGTTTTGAGCCGAGTAGGCGTCAAGGCTACAGGGGACCGGTTAAAGAGGACAGGGCGCGGCCTTCAAATCTGACCCAGTCCTGGCGGCCTATCCTTTACTCCCTCATTTGAGGATTCTTCTCAAACATCTCGACCACGAAGTCGTGCAGACAGTCGTAGAGCAGCTTTTGGAACGTCCAGGCAAACTGGGGATTTTCGATCTCGCGTTCATGCAGCGAAATCTCATAGTGGTGCTCCACGCCCAAGCCTTCGCGGAGATCGATGGCGAGCGCGACTCCGTTGCGGCGCGCCTCCGTTGAAAAGCGGAACAAGGGATGCTCGTACCGCGCCAGCTCCTTCTCGACTTTTTCGCAAAGATTCTGCAGGCAAGGCTCGCCCGGCGGACCCGAACTGGGGCTCGATCCGTTCATCTTACGAAGCCCGGCTCAACGGCCGCCCGGTTAGTTGCTGGTAGGTTTCCTCGAACGCCTTCAACGCGGCGTCGTCAAAGAGCACGAAGTAGATTTGTTCCAGGCTGCTGCGCGACTTGAGGTGTTCGAGAACTTTGGAAAGCATGATGCGCGCGCACTCTTCCAGGGGGAAACCAGCCACCCCCGTGCCGACGGCGGGAAACGCCAGGCTCTTGATGGTTTTCTCTTCGGCGCGCAGCAGGCTGTTGTGCGTGGCCAGGCGCAGCGATTCCGCCGTCGTCTGGCCGCCGAGAGGCATGCTGGCGGCGTGGATGACGTAGAAGGCCTTCAGGTTTCCGCCTGTCGTCACCGCCGCTTCGCCCAGCCGGATCGGGCCGATCTCGTTGCAGCCTTCGACGATGCGTTCGCCGCCCTTGCGCCGGATCGCCCCAGCTACACCTCCGTCGAGCACCAAGTCGGTGTTCGCGGCGTTGACGATGGCATCCACCGCCATCTCCGTGATATCGCCCCTGACGATCTGAATCTTCGTCGGCATGGTTGCACCCAGCGAGAGACCTGGGTTGTCAGCGCGTGGCTAAGCATAGCGCGCCGCGGGTGGCTTTGGCTAGGGGGACCGACGCAGCCCACGCGAGACGTCCGCCAGAACCCAGGGCTGAATCGTGAGCCCCTCGACCCTCTCAAGGTTCGCTGTTCGCATGCAGCCACTGAGCTAGCCGCTGGAAGTAGTGCAGCTTCTCGGTGCGCGTCATTCGGGCGTTGCGCGGACTTGTCGAAGGCAAAACAAATATGCGCGCCCCCGCGAGCGTCTCCTCCTGCCAGTCGAGCCGCGCTGCGCGACCACAAAACTTTTCGTAAGACATCTTCCCGTTGAATGCCACGACACGGGGCGCGATTCTCTCCAACTTCGCTGTGAGCTGAGTAACTCCTTTCTGAAATTCGTCGGCTCTGAGATCGCTCGACGATCGTGTCCACCGTTTGACGACGTCCGTCAGCCCGATCCCAAAATCCAAAACCCGGTGGTCATCTTCAGGAAAGAGACGCTTCGGCGTCAGCCCGGATTCGAATAGAAAATTCCAAAAGGGGTTGCTTGGCCGTGCATAGTAGTGTCCCCGCTCCGCTGACAACTTGCCGGGATTGATGCCCACGAACACGACTCTAAGGCCGGGACGAAGATAGTCGGGCAGTTCTTGGTGCATGATGTGTGGTAGGGGCGGCCTCTGGCCGCCCGCAACACCGACCCTCGGGAGGGCGGAGCCCTCCCCTACAACTATCACGCGGCCGCCTCGCGGCACTTCGCAATGAACTGCTCGAAGATTCTCCGCTGCTCGGGAAGGTCGGCCATTTCCTCCGGGTGCCACTGCACGGCAAGCAGAAAGGGATAATCGTCAGCGGCCTCCACGGCCTCGACCACTCCGTCCTCCGCATAAGCCGTCCTCTTGAGCCCGCGACCGATGTGCTTGATCGCCTGGTGGTGCAGGCTGTTGACGCGGCAACTGCCCTGAAAAGCCCGGGACAGAAGCGATTCGGGTTCGGTCAGAGTCACCGCGTGGGTCGGCGCGCTGCGGCTGCCCGCCTGCTTGTGTTCCTTCTCGGTGGCCTGATCGCTTTGCAAGTCCTGGTGGAGTGTGCCGCCGAACTTTACGTTGATCATCTGGATGCCGCGGCAAATGCCCAGGATGGGCAGGCGCTTCTCGATCGCGGCATCGATAAGCGCGAACTCAAACTTGTCGCGCGCATGGTCCGTGTGGACGCTGGAGTATTTTGTTTTCTCATCATAGAGCGCCGGGGCCACGTCTTCGCCGCCGGCGAAGAGGATCCCGTCGAAATCCTCGGCCCGTACCCGGCGCATATCCGCGGCGCTGACAAGTGCCAGTTCGTCCGGCGACGCCCCTGCGGCCACCAACGCCTGGAAATATGGCGAAAGCTTCCCCTTCGCCTTTTCTTTTTCAGAAACCGAGATGGCTATTTTCATGGAGCCCATCACCAACGGATGAAGAGTTGCAGTTCTCCCTCAGAACTTCCCTCTGAATCCCCGAGGGGGGCACACCCGCAAGCGAGACTGCAAAACTTCGGCACCATTCTGGTTTGTGAGGCCCGGACCGCGATTATACCGCGGGGAGAACCCGTTTCCGAGTGTTCGTCAGGCGAACGATTCGTCCGGGGTTGGGGCAGACGCTTGGCTCGGGACATTACAGCTCCAGACTCATTTGATCTTCTTCAACGTAAACTCAAACCCGGACTGGCGGAGCACGACCTCGGTGCACTGGCCGCTCGCGTCCTTCACGAACTCAAACTCGGCCGCAGCCTCGGTGATGAAGAAGCGACTCTCCGACTCCGCCAGCAACTCGACCTTGGGCTGACCTGACATTTGCGCCATGAGCTTCTCGCCCTCGCGCGTGACCGCCATCACCTGGCCGGGCATCATCTCGTACTCGCCGACGTAGGCGTCGAGGACCTTGGGGTCCAGCGTGATGGCTTGCCGCTGCTTGGGAGCCTCGAGTTCCACCGCGTAGAGATAGCCGTCGTCGCTCCCAAAGTAGAGGACGCCATCGGCAAGGACGGGCGAGGCTTGGACGGCGGCTTCGGCCATGGCGCCGCCCTTGGGTTTGCCGGTTGCGGCATCGAACCACATCACCTCGCCACCCCAAGTCCCGAAGTAAACCAGACCGTCCGCCACGGCGCCGGAAGTGAATACGCGCGCCGTCATCTTCTGGCGCCACTTCTCGACGCCCGTTTTGGCGTCCACGGCGTCTACGAACTGGCCGTCGGAGCTGCCCACGAACACCAGACCTTCCCAAACCGCCGGGCCGGAAATGCACCAGGAGCCTTCGTGCGAGTACGCCCAGCGCTTCTCGCCGGTGGCCGCATCCACGGCGTACAGGAATCCGTCGCGGCTGCCGAAGAAAACCGCGTGGTCAGCCACGGCGGGCGTGGATTGAACTTCTCCGAGCGGAAAGAAGGCATTCCCCTGCGTCTTGAACTTCCATTTCAGTTGTCCCCTCTTCGCGTCGAGCGCGTAAAGGTTGCCGTCCATGCTGCCGGTGAAGAGCACGCTGTCCGAGAACGCCGGCGAGGCGCGCACGCGTCCTTCCGTCTTGTACTTCCACAAGACCTTTCCGTCCGCGGCTCCCACCGCGTAGATGTAACTGTCGGCGCTGCCAAAGTAAACCGTGCCGCCAACGTAGGTCGGCGAGGATTGGAAATAGTCCCAACGATGATTAAAGGCCACCGGCTCACCGGTCTTTAGCATCCATTTCTGGCGGCCAGTCTGCGCATCGACAGCCCAGAAGCCCGCGTCGTTGTTGACGAAAACCGTGCCCTCGCCGACGGCGGGTGACGACGAAATCTCGCCCGGGGTTTCGAACTTCCACTTCAGCGCACCGGTGGCCGCGTCGACAGCGTAGAGATAGCCGGTGTGACTGCCGAAATAGACGACGCCGCCGGCGACGGCGGGCGTGGAGCGGTTCACATTCCCGGTCTTGAACCGCCACCTCTCCTTCTGAGCGGGATACTTGGCCTTCTCGTCGTACGTTCCCGTGTGTTGGGGATTCGCGCGAAACATTGCCGTGCCCGAATCCGGCGCACTCTGCGCGGCCGGGGACGCGGCCATCACCAAGAGAATCGCTAGTGCGGAAAAATGGGAGAGAGCTTTAGACATAGTGAAAACCTCTTCGAAGTTGGACGCATCAGTCCACAGAAGAGTGCCATGGTTGGGCATGTAAGTTCAAAGGTCAAGCCCAACAGGACACCGGCGTGCACGACGTGGTAGATAGTGACAAAATGAAAGGGCAATAAGCAGGCAAGAGTGGGGACCGGCATGGGCATTGACGCGCCGAATACGACAGCCGACTTCGGGCGTCGGGTCAAGCGGCAAAACGCCCTGACGGCGACGGGATTCGGCGCTCTGATCACAGCGATCGCAGCGTGGGCTTCGCCGCCGGGTGCCTGGAGCGTGCTCGGGGGACTTCTGCTCGGCCTGCTCTATGCCAACCTGTTCGAATACTGCTTGCACCGCTTCGCGCTGCATGCCGCTGAAGGCTTCCTGCCCGAAAAGCACGGCCTGCACCACTCGACCTGGGGCTCCGAGGACGAGCCGCTCTACGTCAACTTCGCGCGCTCGCCTTGGGTGGTCGTGCTGCTGATTGCCGCCAATGCCCTGCCCGTCGCCGCGGTTGAAGGGCTTTGGCGGCCGGGGCTCGCCGCGGGCGTGCTGGCGGCGTTCACGCTTTACTTCGTCGTCTTCGAGGAGCTCCACTGGCGGATCCACATGGGCGGGCTGCCGCGCTGGCTGGAATTCTCCCGGCGGCATCACCTCGCCCATCACGCCGGCGCACCGGGACGCTTCAACGTCTGGCTGCCGCTGTGCGACTGGCTGCTTGGTTTGCAGCCGTGAGGAACTGTAACGCTTGCGGTGCCATCCGAAAGGCGGCGCGATCGGTGGGAAGTCTACTCCAAGGCCGGTTGGGCCGGCGTAGGTCATGCTCGTCTTGGGATGGCTACCGATAGGCTTGACGGCGGTGGTCGGCGGCGGTCATCAAAACCACCCGGTCTTGCTCGTCAATTTCGTAAAAGAATCGCCAGTCCCCCACACGGTAGCGCCAAGTCGGAGGTTCCCAACTCTTCAGGCGCTTGATGTTCGGACCGAGATGGGGATTCTCGCGCAGGATAGGGTAGACGTATTGACGGAGCTTCGCTTCGAGGCGTTTCTGGGCCGCCGGCCCGAGTCGGGAGAGGTCACGGAGGAATTGCCGGGTTTCGAAGATTCTATACGAACTGCCCGCGTCGCTTGCGTGCATCCTGGGAGCCTGCCTTCAATCGCTTGACCAGTTCGGGCCGCGCCAGAATTTCGGCCATCTCGGTATCGTCCGCGAAGTTTGATTCCTCCAGGTGGCGCAGCGCCGCTGTTTCGATGAGGTTGGCGAGCGAGCGGCGTTGGGCTTTGGCGGCGCGCACGAAGGTTTCGTAGGTGGCGTCGTCCACGCGCAGGGTGAGTGTTTTGGGCACTGCAACCGCCTCCGTTCTCGTTCATAGCGAATATAAACGAATAAAGAAAGCGATTCAACCCCTCGTACCGGAATCCCCGATGGGATTTCCGTTTTCTCCTTGACTTTCGCTTTTTGTTCGCCTATACTCCCGGACAGGAAAGGATAAGGAATACTTGGGGGGTCGCCATGGCCGAGGGGGTGTTGTCGCCAACCGTAGGGGCACGGCTTGCCGTGCCCTGGCCCGCCGATGATGCTGAGGGCGGGGCTACGCCAACTGTAGCGGCGGTCTCCGACCGCCGACCGCCGGCGGGGACCCCGGCGCTACAGCCTGGCGGCGTAAAGCCGCCCCTACACAAGCTGTGGACGCTGCCGCAACACGGTCTCGCGGTGTTTCACGGCGCGGGCAACGTGGCGCGGCTCAGCCACTACTTCCTGCCGCGCCTGCTCATGGAAGGCAAGCGCGTGCTCTTCCTCGACGGCGCGAACTCCGCCGATCCGCGCCTGCTCGAGCGGTTCGCGCGCGAGCGCCACGTGCCGTTCGAGCGGTTCAATCGCGGCATCGAGATCGCCCGCGCCTTCACCTGCTTCCAGCTCACGGAATTGATTGCGCGCGTCCCCAGATTCCTGCGCGATTTCCCCGCCGAGGTCGTGATGATCACGGCGTTTCCCGATCTCTATTTCGACGACGATGTGCGCGACTGGAACGCGCGCGTGGCGTTTGAGCAGGGGCTCAGGGATTTGCGGCGCTGGTGTCATGTAGCGCCGGGCTTTAGCCCGGCAGGTAGGGGAGGGCTCTGCCCTCCCGCTCTTAGGTGTTGTA
>JAIQGB010000305.1 GCA_020072905.1 Terriglobia bacterium
AGGACGGGGATAGGCCGACTCCCTCCGCTCCACTGCCGTCTTCTCCTCAACCGCCGCTTCCCTTGCCATCGAATGGACTTCTACCTCCCGCCTCGCTCCCTCAGCTCGACTGCTGTGAAATGTTCAGCAGGATCCCCACAGCAAGAAGACTCATAACCAGTGACGAGCCGCCGTAGCTGAGGAAGGGCAGCGGAATTCCCTTGGTGGGCATCAACCCCAGCACCACGCTGATGTTTACCAGTGCCTGTCCCACCAGCATCACGGTCAGCCCGATAGCCAGCAAGCGTCCGAACTCGTCGTTCGAGCGCGCCGCCGCGCGAAGTCCGCGCCAGAGAATGACCGCGAAAAGCGCCAGCACAAACAGGGCGCCAAGGAAGCCCAGTTCCTCACCGATGACGGCAAAAATGAAATCCGTATGAGGCTCGGGAAGGTAAAACAGTTTCTGCTTGCCATCCATCAGGCCGACGCCGTCAATCCCGCCCGTGCCCACGGCGATGAATGACTGGATAATCTGGAAACCCTTGCCCAGCGGGTCCGAATAGGGGTCGAGAAACGCCATCACCCGGCGCTGGCGATAGCCGACATGGAAAATCAAAAGGTACAGAATGGGGAGGGCGGCGAGGGCGGCATAGGCGAAGTAAGCAAGCCGCAGGCCGGCGGCAAAGAGCATCGCGGCGACGATTAAAGCGAGCGCGAGCGACGTCCCCAGATCAGGCTCTTTTACGATCAGCGCCACGCTCGCCCCGGACACCAGTCCGATGGGCAGCAGCGTATGCTTCCAGTCGCTCACGGCACCTTGGCGTAAAGAGAGAAAGTAGGCGAGAAAAATCACCAGGACGATTTTGGAGAGTTCCGAGGGCTGAAAGCCGGAGGGACCCCAGTGCAGCCAGCGGTGCGTGTTGTGGCTGCGGTCGGCGAAGAGCACGGCCACGAGCAGAAGGAATTGCAGCCCTAACGACGGGAAAATCACCAACGGATTCCCCAGGCGGTGGTAGTCAAAACGCATGACCGCGAACATCAGCCCGAGTCCTACGCCCGCCCAGATAAGTTGCCGGATCAGGAAGTGGTAGCTGCTGCCAAAGCGCTCGGCGGCGAGGACGGCCGAAGCGCTGAACACCATCAGCGCGCCAAACAGCACCAGCACCACCACGGCGCCGAACAGGATCCGGTCGGATTCGAGTCTTCGGGCCATGCTCTCCTACAAGCCGGGGAGTCGCGTCCGGCGCTTCACGGCGCCCGGCGCGGACTCGTCGGAAGATTCCTCCCGCGGGCTCCGCGCGGAATTCGCTCCAGCGTCTGCGCCTCTCCCCAAAGCCGATCGTGGGGCCTGTGCCCCTGCCCGCACCTCAAACGGCAGCGCCTCATCTTCCAAAGCCTCGATCGGCGGCAGATCGTCGGTGGCGACCACTTCGCCATCACCGTTTTCGGGAGGCGCCGGGGAGATGTCCGAATCGGGATGGACGAACTCTTCTGCATCCACCTCGTAAACGTAGACCAGTTCGGGGCGCTTGACCTCAACCGCAACCCGCCCTTTCTCACTTGCCGGCTCCGCCTCCGGGGCGGGGCTCACGGACTCGCCGGCCTCGACAGCAGATTCCTGGCCGCTCGGGAGCTCCACTGGAGCGGACCCCTCCGGGGCGGGGGGTGCCATAATGCGCGCCCGTTCCTCCAGCCGCCGCGAGTGGTCCGCGGTTCCCGCCTCGGTGGCCAGCCGCTGAACGATTTCCTTGAACACCCGCCCGCGATGCTCGTAGTCCTGGAACTGGTCGAAGCTCGAGCAGGCGGGCGAAAGCACGATCGCGTCTCCCGGAATGGCCCGCGCGAAAGCCCGCCGCATGGCGGTTTCAAGGTCGCCGCAGGGGATGAACTCGACGGCACCCATCAACTCCCGCTCGATTCGCTGTGCCGCCGCGCCAATCAGATAGACCGCGCGGGCGCGTTCCTTAAGCAGCGGCCGGAGGGGCGCGTAAGGGGCGCCCTTGTCCTTTCCGCCCAGAATCAGATGTACGCCACGGCCAAAGGCCGTCAGCGCCTTGGCGGTGGCATCGACGCTGGTGGCCTTCGAGTCGTTGAAGAATTCGACGCCGCGCACTTCGCGCACGAATTCCAGCCGATGCTCGACGGCCCGGAACTCGCGCACGGCTCGCGCCAGGGCCTCGAAATCCGCGCCCACAACACACGCCGTCGCCGCCGCCGCCAGGACGTTTTCAACGTTGAAATCCCCCCGCAAGGCGATTTCGCGCGTCCCGAAAAGCGGCCGCTCCAGATTCCCCGTGCGGTAATAGACCTGGCCGTCGGCCACGAACACGCCGTCCGGCAGGTCTTGCTTGCGGCTGAAGAAGATCTTGCGCGCTGCAATCGCCGGCGCCAGGTTCATTACCGCCGGGTCGTCCGCATTGAGAACGGCAAAATCCTCCGGTGTCTGGTGGCGGAAGATCTGCGCCTTGGCCGCGACGTAGGCTTCGAGGGTCGGATGGCGGTCGAGGTGATTCGGCGTGATGTTCAGCAGCACCGCCACGCGCGGGCGGAAGGACTGCGTGGTCTCCAGTTGAAAACTGCTGAGTTCGGTCACCACCTTGGCATCCTTCGAGACCTGGTCCACCGCGGCGATAAGCGGCAAGCCGATGTTGCCGCCCACGAAGGTCCGGAACCCGGAAGTCTCCAGCATCTTCCCGAGGAGCGCGGTCGTTGTCGTTTTACCGTTTGAACCTGTAATGCCCAGGACCTCGGCTTCCAGAAACCAGCTCGCCACCTCCACCTCGGAAACGACCGGGATCCCTTTGGCGCGCGCCGCCTCGAGCTCCGGCAACTCCGGCGCCACGCCCGGGCTGACCACAATCAGGTCCTGAGCGAGGAAAGTCGCCTGGCGATGCAGGCCGAGCTCCATGCCGATTTTGAGGGCCAGCAGCTCCGCCACATCCGCGCGCAACTCGTACGGCGGGCGCGAATCCGTCACCGTAACTTCCGCCCCGCGACGTTGGAGACATCTGACCGTGGCGCGGCCCGTGCGGGCGAGGCCGACAACCAGCACGCGTTTGCCCTGCACGTCGGTCATGGGCGCCTCCGAGCGTGCGGCCACCCGTTGCGGCGGAAGTGGCCGTCCAGGATTTCCGAGACCATTTCGGAAAGCGATCGTCGCGCCTGGCGGGCCAGGCGGCGCGCCACGACCAAGGTCTCGCGGTTCAGCGTCAGGCTGACTCGCGTGGGGTTCCGAAATGACTTGGGCCTGGCCATAGCGCGTTAGTGCGTATTTTATACGCAGAAATTCTTCTTGTCAAAGATTACGTCGTGGGTTGTTTGTCGCTGGTCGCTGGTTGTCGGCCGTGGGTTATCCGTGGCGAAGCCCCGGTCCCTTGGATTTTGAATCGCGTCTCTGACCAAAGTAGCCACCTGCATTGCCACAACCCACCACTAACCACTAACAACGTTTCACCGCAACTTCAGAGGCGTTAGGGCAAACAGCGCGAAAACCAGGGCGGCGATCCAGAAGCGCGTGATGATCTTGGATTCCTTCCACCCCAGCAGCTCGAAATGGTGATGAACGGGCGCCATCTTGAAAATGCGTTTTCGCCGCAGCTTGTACGACGCCACCTGGAGAATCACCGAAAGGGCCTCGACCACGAAAATGCCGCCGATAAAGGGCAGCAAAAGTTCCTGCTTGATGATGACGGCCACGGTGGCGATGGCGCCTCCCAGGGCCAGCGACCCCACATCGCCCATGAAGATTTCCGCAGGATAGGCGTTGTACCAGAGGAAGCCCAGGCTGGCGCCGACCGTCGCCCCGCAAAAAACCGTCAATTCCGCGACGCGGGGCAGGTGCTCCAGGTCGAGATACTCCGCCAGCACGGCGTGCCCGGCAACGTAAGTCAGCACCGTCAGCGCCGAAGCCGAGATAACGATGCAGCCGATCGCCAGGCCGTCCAGACCGTCGGTGAGATTGACGGCGTTCGACGACCCCACCAGCACCAGGATCACGAAGAGCAGGAAGGGGACGAAGGCCAAGGGATAAGTCCAGATGTTGTCGAGCAAGGAGGAAATCAGAAAGTCCGGCCGGAAACGCTTGAAGAAGGGGAAGGTCAGGTTCGTCGAATAGAGCCCCCGCGCGGAGAGGAAAATCAGCCCTACGCCGAAGGTGAAACTGACCAGGATCTGGAGCAGGAACTTGGTGCGGGCCGTCAGGCCCAGGTTTTGTTTCCTTCGCACCTTCTGGTAATCGTCCCACAGGCCGATGGCGGCAAAGGCCAGCGTCACGGCCAGCACCAGCCAGACGAAAACGTTCCGCAGGTCCGCCCAGAGCAAGGTGGGAACAACCACGCAGAGGATGATGAGCACACCGCCCATCGTGGGTGTGCCCGCCTTGGACTGATGTGATTGCGGCCCATCCTCGCGGATGAACTGGCCGATCTGGAATTCCCTCAGCCTGCGAATCAGCCAGGGGCCAAGGACGAGCGCCAGGAAGAGCGCCGTCAGGCTGGCGTAGGCCGTTCGGAAGGTGATGTAGCGGAAAAGGTTGAGGACGCGGAACTGCTCGTGAAAAATCTGGTAAAGGAAATAGAACATTTCAAGTTGCTCAGCTTGAGGGCTCGGCGCCGTGAGCAGCGGGCGCACCAGCCCCCCAGGATTTTAGCAATTCCGTGACCTTTTCCAAGTGAACGGCCCGCGAGCCTTTGACCAGCACGACATCACCGGGTTCGAGCAGCTTCCGGCAGGCCTCGCCGGCCTTTTCCGCCGTGGGAAAAAACTGACACTGTTGTTCCGGGAACCCGGCTTCGCGCGCCCCTTCCAGGAAGAATTTCGCGTCGCCCTGCACGGCCAGAAGCCGGTCCACGCGGCACTCCGCACATTTCTGCCCCACCCGACGATGCAGGTCAGGGGACGTAGGGCCCAACTCGAGCATCTCGCCGGCAACGACAACCCGCCGCCCTGCCCCCGGCCAGGCCGCGAGCGTTTGGAGCATCGTTTCCATGGCCAGAGGGTTCGAGTTGTAGCAATCGTTGATGAGGACAATTCCCCCGGAGAGTGTAAGAATTTCACCGCGCTGGGGCAGCGGGAGGAACTGCGCGAGCGCGCTCTGCGCTTCCGCCGCCGAAACTTCGAAGAGGCTTGCGGTAGCGATGGCCGCGAGCGCGTTCTGAATGTTGTGCCGGCCGGGCAACGGCAACCGGAATTCCGCGTCGAACGATGCGCCTCGAACCAGGAAACGGCTCCCCTGGCTTCCCTCCGGGCGAGCGCCGACCACCTGGAGATCAGCTCGCGGGTTGAATCCGTAGGTAACGACCCGGCCTTTGAACCCGTCGGCGAACCCGCGCACGCGCTCGTCGTCGAAGTTGAGGACGGCGGTCGCGCCCTCAGGCATGTTTTCCAGCAGCTCACGCTTGGCGCGGGCGATGGCTTCGACGGAATCGAAGAACTGCAGATGAACGGGAGCAACGTTGGTGACCACTCCCACCTGCGGTTCGGCCATCCGGGCGAGCCGCGCGATTTCACC
>JAIQGB010000306.1 GCA_020072905.1 Terriglobia bacterium
ACGTGCTCGTGCATAAGCGTGCGTCCCAGTCGGCTCGCGGCAATCGGTCCCCGCACGGTCATCACGCGCGGTCCCGTTTTCTCGCGGGAGAACAACGCGGGGCTGCCCGCCATGCCCGCACCGAGCGCGGCGATCTGGAGGAATCTCCTCCGCCTCATGATAGGGAGGAAGTATCCTCCTGCGGGGACGGATTGGCAATCGAAAGCCGGGCGCGGTTTCCAATCCCGGTCGGCTACGCCGCGCATTCGCCGCGGCCGAGCTTGAGCGAATAGGTTTCGTTGTCGCCCCAATCGATGAAGAGATCGTCTTCGTCATCCGTGGCGGCCACGAAGGGTTGGAGCTTCGAAATTACCGCTTCGTCGGACGTGCGCACAACCCATGTGCGGAAGGATTCTCCTTCCGTGCGGTCATTCTTGTAGAACTCGAGCAGCGCCTTCAGAGCGGCGGGAATGCGCTTGGCGGGGAGGGGAACGATTTGCCGCGCGAATTGCACTCCGTCGGCGGAAATCTTCCCACCCAACATGAGCTGGTAGTAGGGCGCCTGCTTCTCACCCACCCTGCGGGCATTCCCGTAAAGCCCGATGTCGGCGATGTGGTGCTGGCCGCAGGAGTTCGGGCAGCCGCTGATCTTGATGCGAACCTTGTGAGCCTCCGGGTCCGTCTCCTCTGCGAATTCCTGGGCGAGCAGCTCCGCGAGCGTCAGCGAGCGAGTGATGCCCAGGTTGCAGGTCGTGGCGCCAGGGCACCCGGTGACGTCGGCGATGGTGCGGGCGCCGGGCGTAGCGAGGTCAAGCGCCGCGAGGTCCTTGTAGATTTCCTGGAGGCGATCGAGCGGCGTCCAAGGAATGACCAGGTCCTGAGAAATCGCGATGCGCACGGCGCTGAGGCCGTGTTTGTCGAGGAGGCCGGCCAGTCCGAGGAATTGGCGCGTCAGGACCGTGCCCGCAGGTAGCTTGATCCAGACCACCGCGAAGCCCGGTTGGCGCTGCGGCTGGACGTTGTGGTGCTGCCAGCGCTCGAAGGCGGGTGAGGCCCCATTGCCCGAGGCAGGCGCCGGTTGGAGCTGAACGAGCGGCGGCTGGACTGGCGTGGGAACCTTCACGACTTCAGCCGGCGTGGTGACCTGCTTCCGCTTCTCGGCGACGAGGCGGCGGAATTCCTCGATGCCCTTGTCGCGCAGGACGAACTTCATCCGCGCTTTCAGCTTGTTCTTGTAGTTCCCGTGCTCCTTGAAGACGCGCAGAACCGCCTCCATGGCGGGGATCAATTCCTCTTCCGGCAGGAAATCCGTGAGCGTGGCCGCTTCGGTGGGCAGGCTGCCCAGACCGCCGCCCACGAGGACTTTGAATCCGCGCTTTCCGGTGCCGTTCGAGCCGCGCACCTGAGCGATCAGGCCGATATCGTGAATGCCCGCCGCGGCGCAGTTTCCATCGTTGGCGCAGCCGGAAAACGCGATCTTGAACTTCCGCGGCAGGTCGTGGAATTCGGGGTGGCGGAGGAAGAAGCGCGTGGTCGCGAGAGCATGCGGCGTCACATCGAAGCTTTCCGTCGGGCAAACGCCCGCCAGCGGGCAGGACGTCACATTGCGGACAGTGTTGCCGCAGGCCTCGCGCGTGGTGAGCCCGGCGTCGGCCAGGCTGCGCATAATGGCCGGCACGTTCTCCATTTTCACGAAATGGAACTGGACGTTCTCGCGCGTCGTCACGTGGCCGCGGCCGGTCGAATAGGTTTCGGCGATTTCCGCGAGCGTGCGAAGCTGCACGGCGTTGAGGATGCCGGAGGGAACCTTGACCCGCACCATCTGGAAGCCGGCCTGCCGCTGGCCGTAGATGCCGTGCTTCAGGCGGAAGGGGCGGAGCTGGTCTTCGGTGATCTCGCCGCGGCGGAGCCCTCCAATCCGCTCCTCGAAGATGCGGATCTCGTCCTCTATTGCCTCCCGGGTGTGCCGGGACTCACTTTCGGCTGTCAACATGTGTCGTCTCCAAAAACAAAAACCCACCATCGAACCTGCGTCCGACGGTGGGTTTGAATTAGACCGAAGCTAGTTAGGGAACTACTTCAAACCTCCACACGTCGGCACGGATGTGCAACAACACATGGCCATGCCGGTATGGAGGCAGAAACCCATAGACTCTTTGTCAGGCTAGCGCCAGAAACGCTCAAAGTCAACAACAATTCCATTTATGCTTGGGATTACAGTTCTCGATGGCTCCACGAAACGGTCAGGGGCCCGTCCCCTGGCCGGCATTTTGTCGCTTGATTGTTATAGGCCAGTTTTGTAGACTAGAGTCGGGGCGAGCGCGCACGGCCTGCCCGGTCGGGACGGGCGAGCGTTCGAGGACGGAGGAGGGACGGCGACGAAAACAAAAAGCTGAGGAAACGAACCCACGATGTCCTTTAGAATCAACGAATGGGCAGAATCCAGAAGCCAGAAGTCAGAAGTCAGAATATATGGCGCCGCGCGACGCTGCAGAAGAGGAAACAAACCCACGATCTCCTTTGGAATCAACACGAGTCTTCCGGCTACGAACCCAACCGAGGGTCGGGCAAACCGCCATGCCTAGTCTGCTCATTCCGCTTTCAAATCACTCGGATTCACCTATAATGGGGATTCGTTCTTCTCGAATGCCTCAACCCGCGATGCTGCCTACCGATCAATCCAGGCGACGGACCGAGCGCGTCCTGCTGCGCATCCCCATCGAAATCTCCGGGGAGGACTTGGAAGGGGTCAGCTTCAAGGAAAAGACCTACACCCTGGTCATCAACCGCAACGGGGCGCGCGTCGCGCTGCACGCCAATGTCCAACCGGGAACCGTCGTAACCGTCAAGAACCCGCAGACCTCACTTTCCGCTCGCTTCCGGATCGTCGGCCCGACGTCGCGGTCGCTGGGTGAAATCCCCGAATGGGGCGCGGAGTGCCTGGAGCTCGGAGTGGATTTCTGGGGGATTTCCTTCCCCGAGAAAGGCGGAAGAGCCCCCCAGCCGGAACTGGTTGATGCCCTCATTCAATGCGCGGTGTGCCAATCGCAGGAATTGGCGCAGTTGACGATGGATCAGTATCGGGCCGCGAGCCAGGCGCCGGTCCGCCGACCGTGCGCCAAATGCGGCAAGGTGACCGAATGGCAATTTGCTTCCAAGGAGGCTCGGGAAGGAACTGTCTCCCCGACGAAGCCATCGACCGGGGGGACTCCTTCCCCGAGCGAACAAGGGGAAGAGCGACGGGTGGCAAAGCGCTTGACTGTGAAGCTTCCGATTCGCGTTCGGCTGCAGGATGGGAGGGAGGAAGTAACCAAAACTGAGAATCTATCCAAGTCAGGTATCTGTCTTGCCTCCAGTCTGAACATGAAGCCAGGCGACAGAGTCCTCGTGACCGTCGGCTATACTCCGGGCGGGAAGGAGAGCGAGATTCCTGCTGAAGTCATGTGGCGCCGGGAACTCGCCGAGGCCGGGGGAGCACTCTACGGCATTTACCTCCAACAGTCCTGAATTCAATTACTTAGTGATGTTCTGACGCCAACCAACGAGGTCTTTCGGTGGTGCCCTCACCCAAGGGCATGTGATGACTTCCTGGGCGGAGGTCACTTGGAGTTTCCACTGCCCACCTGGCTAATTGCTTCCTTTGGCCGCCCGATTGCCGGAAAGTGGATGGCTTGCCTAAGCCAAGGTGAGTACGACACTACGTCCGCAGACCCGATTGCTCAGACCCCTGACCAACGACGACGTACCGAACGCATTCTGCTTCGCATCCCCATCGCGGCGCGGGGCACGGCTGCGGACGGAAAGCCCTTCACGGAAAAGACCCATACGCTGGCGATTAACCGCGATGGGGCACGGATCGCTGCGGTATCTCCACTCGTCGTCGGAGCGAAGATTACCCTCACCAACCTCCAGAACAATATGACCGCTCCCTTTCGGGTTGTCATCCGGATCGAGAAATCACTCAGTGGAAATCCGGAATGGGGCGTGGAGTGCCTTGAGCCGCAATTGAATTTCTGGGGAATCTTCTTTCCGGAGAAGACGCCGGGAACTGCCAAGGACGAATTGATCGACGTCCTTTTGGAATGCTCGCGGTGCCACACGAGGGAACTCGCTCAACTGACGCTCAAGGATTACCAGACCATCCTGACGCAGCCATCTCTCGAGCGCGAATGTAAGTCTTGCAGAGCGGCGACGCGATGGACATTTGGCCTCGTCGAGGGTGACAAGCGGGGGAAAACTCCGCCAGCTGCTGCTCGAGACGCTTCTCCCCAGTCCGCCGAGCGGCGGCGGGCCAACCGCGTGACCGTCGAGCTGCCCGTGCGGATTCGGCTCGAGGAGATCGGCCGGACGGAGAACCTCTCCACAACCGGCGTTTGCTTCAGTTCAACGCTGGGGATGAAAGTGGGGGACTGCGTGCGATTGACCGTCGGCTACACGCCCGGAGGCAACGACAAAGAAGTCTCAGCGCGTGTCGTTTGGAAACAGGAACGAGAGGGAGGGAACTGCTTCCTCTATGGCGTGGAACTCCAGGAAGACAGTTAGCGCATTTTGGTGGCTTCGCTTCGCCTAGGAATACCTCATTGCTGCGGTTTTCTCACCGCCTCGATACCCGCCGCGGGGATTGACACGCGCTCGACGCGGTCCTGACTGTCCGCCCACAGGTCGATCCGAGCCAAGTCGGTCGTGATCACCAGATGTCTCAGGTTTCGCTTTTCGCCTCCCACTTCGACTTGTTCCTTCCCGACATCCTCGACGTTCAGAGACCCCGGCAGAGCCTCCTGAGGAATGAAGGCGTGGAAGGCCTGTTTGCCGCCTGGGGTCCGCCGATAGCGCTGGATAACTAGTTGATAATGATGAAACACGTTGCTATCCAGGATGACGACGTCCTTCGGCAGCTCGAACTCGCGCTCGTCGGCTTGGCCGGTGACGGTGCGGTAGTGAGCCTTCGCAGGCGTCGAGCGGAAGTCTACGCTGAGCTCCGACGACTGGGCGCTTTTTTGGCTCCAGGAATACGTCAAGGGCTCGAAGTCGGAATTCATCACGAGCTTTGGGGAAGTCCTAAACTCGAAGCTCTTGCCGTCTTGTTCGACGCGAAGTTCGATTTTGGCCTCCGCTTCAACTTGGTGGGAGGAGGACTTGATCGCGAACGTCTCCGTGCCGATGGGCCGTCCCGCCTGGCTGACGACGAAGACGCCTCGGTCGTTGACCTCGCGTGGCGGAGCGCCGAGCAGGATCGGGTGTGCCGCGCACACCAGTGCCAGGGGGATGCTCAGGACGGCGATCCGGACCGAAATCCGTCGGGCTCGATCGCGTGAATGGAGCAACTTCAGCCTCCTCCCAAGTGGCCAAGACTCAGCCGCATGATCTGCTCGGCCACCTCTTCGGGGTCGCGGCCTTCGGTGCACACGCAGTGGTCGGCGCGCCGGCAGTAAGGAAGCCGCTGCTCGAGCAACTGCGCAAAGCTTGCGGGGTCACGGAAAAGATGATGGCCGGTTCGGCTTTCGAGGCCTCGATGAGGGCCGCGCGTTCAATTTCGCGGAAGAACGCTTCCCCGGCCTGTTCGAACATCTGGCGGATCGTGGTCCCCTGGCCGGCCTCAATCGTGGTGTCGAGGTCGATGAAAGGCCAACGGAGCTTCCGGGCCAGCACCGCGCCCACCGTGGATTTACCGACACCCATGAATCCGAGAAGGTAAATCAGTCGTCTTCGTCGTCGCGTCATCAGAGGTTTGCTGCTGCGGCCGCGATTTCCCGTCACACATTATAGGCGCGGGCTCGAGATCCGCGCAACACGTGTCAGGGCAGACTCGCGAATAACGCCGAGGGGCGAAGATGGGAAGGCACCCGTCACCCACCTCGCACGCTTTCGGCCAACGGGGGAGCTCGGTTTGACGATTTCAGTCTGGTCTTTAATGCGTTCCTCCAGGGATTCTTCCGGAACACTCCGTACCCATCCATGGCCGTGGATACTTCCAGAAACGGCCATGACACGATCTACATCGTCTGGTCAGACGGCCGCGACAATTCGACGGTTGAGCTTATCGCAACCGACGGGCTGTATCACTTCAGCGATATTTTGCTCAGCAGTTCGTCCGATGGCGGTACCACTTGGTCGAAATCCGCCCCTGTGAGCCCTACTCCCCCTGATTTTCGCGGCGCGGGCAGAGATCAATTCCAGCCCGGCATCGCCGTTGACCCGGATGGGAATATCGCGGTCTGCTACTACGACCGGCGCAATGATCCGGTAAACAACGCCGTCGACCGCTACTGTTCTCTCTCCAGGAACCATGGAAGGACGTTCCGGGACGTTCGCCAGACGGCAGCAAGCTGGATACCCACGAAGGCCACGGATTTTCTCCTCAGCGATACCTTCTTGGGTGACTATGACGCGCTCGCAGCACATCTGGAGTCTCGCCGCGATGATGATTCCGGAACATTTTTCGACAGCTTCCAGGTAATTAAGAACGTAGTTCCCAGTGTCCGTGGAAGGAGACTCGGCCGTGACCAATAATTATCGCGCTCCCTATCTTTCGCTCATTTCTGCCGTACTCGTTCTTGTGCTGTTCTCTTTCGCTTCGGCGTTGCGGACACAGGCGCAGACCAAGCCGAGTCCAGCGAATACAAACCGCCTGGCTCATTTGAATGTCTTCGCCAAGAAGGTGGATCCGGGGTTCGAAAGCCGCCTCTACATGGGTGGCGCAACCATGTTCCTCTTGGCCCGGGTTCTTCCCGGCCTGCGGTTGGATCGCGCCGCCCATACTCCGGCCGCGCGCCTGGCTCGCGCC
>JAIQGB010000006.1 GCA_020072905.1 Terriglobia bacterium
GTGGCCGATTCCCTGAAACCTCTTAACTTCAGTCCAGAAGACCTCCAGCCTATCAAAGTTGGCGAAGACCTCCGGCCCATCAAATTTGACGTGGAAAGGCTTAGGAGGCGCAATCAGCCAGACCGACCCGCTAGGCAGCCGCACACAGAATTGCTCAAGTTGCTCGCACAGGCAGGGGACACGACTCGCGGGCAACTACAGTTTTTGAACGAACGTTGGGGCTTGTGTTATTTCTGTGTCGCTCGCGGCGATCTCTGCGAGTACGACTCGGAAATCTGCGGACCCCTGATTTCTTCCTTGCCCCAGGAGGTGCAGCTCTTTGTCTTCCGCGCGATGCTCGCCTCTGAGATTCTGGCGCTTTTTCCAGAGGAGTTACCCTCAGAATCTGATTCCACGATTTACTGGACGGTCGAAAATGCAGCTCCTGAATTCTTGCGCAAATACCTTCAGGAGCAGGAGCAAACCATACGCAGCAAGAGTGTAGTTTTGCCTGAACCCGGGGAGCGTCAGGGGCCGTCCGATACCGGAAAAATCCTGGAAACGGTCGGGTGGATTAAGGAGGATGTGGAACGTCTCAAGGATTTGGCGGCTGACCAGATAAAGCTGTTGCAGAAATCAGAGGAACAAAAAGTAACTGTTGATGAGGACGAACTCTGCGTGCTTTACGGCAGGGACTTATACCCGAAGCTCAGCCCTGAGACGCGATCCCATATCCGGAAGGCTGAACTCTATTTCAGGAACCCCATAGAGAATGATTTCAGTCCTGCGATTCAGCAATTCCATAGCGCCTATGAGTGCGAATTTCGTGGAAGGATCAGCAGTCTTCTGGCAAGACGCCTACCACTAGATCGTGATGGCAATTATGGGCTACCGCGTCGGGAGCTGATTAAGCAGAGAAAATTCAACGGGAAAATTGGCCTTGGAGACCAGCTTGGATATCTAAAAAACGACCCCCAGGTTCGTAAGATTTTGGCAACGGATGGCCTTAGTGCGGATCAAATTTATACGGGGGCATCTGAACTTAACCACATAAGGAACTCTACTAAACGTGGTAATGGCCAACTCCGCGACGCGGAACGTGTTCGCAGTATGCTCCGGGGGTCGCAAAGCATCCTGATGTTGTTGTTCCCACCAGGCAAAGTAGGAAATGATACACGGTCGGCTGGGTAAGTATTTCTACGAAGGCAACCCAGAACTCAACGTGATATCTAGTCCCGCGCTGGATTCTTGTTGCCTCCGATCCTTCCTTTTCCTGACAAATCCTATGTTGGCGACTGAATTCCGCGCCTGTGATCCATGGCACAACGCGCGCGAACCAGCTCCTGAAGCTGGTTTGAAGCGATCAGCGAACCTAGACGAACCTTATACGATTACCCGCGATAAACGCCGCAGTGTTTACGAATTCGAAGACACTTGGGCGGGGAGTCGGCGAAACGGACAAATGGCCCTCAATCTCAGATCCCTCAAAACGGCAATTGCGGAAAGTGATCTCGCACCGATTTGAATCAAACTGACCCGCTACCCGAAGCCGGGGAGGGTCCGCGCAAGCCAGGGAGTTGTGTTATCCTTGGGGATGTTACCCACGGCGGCTGAAGGCGCTGTGGGAGTGCGCTTTATGGCCTTGATCGCGCCCTCCATTCTGGCGGCGGACTTCGCGAGGCTCGGGGAGGCGCTCGAGGTCATCAAGGCCGCGGGCGCGTCCCTGGTGCACGTAGACGTGATGGACGGCCACTTCGTGCCGGAGATTTCGGCCGGTTTGCCGGTGCTCGCCAGCCTCCGCAAGGCGACCGACCTCACGCTCGATGTCCATCTGCTCATCGAGCGGCCGGAACGCTACGCCGAGCGGTTTGTGGACGCGGGCGCAGACCGCATCGGGATCCATGCCGAGGCCACGCCGCACGTTCGCCGCGTTCTCGAGCAAATCCGCGGGCGCGGAGCCAAGGCCGGCGTGGCGGTGAATCCCTCGACGCCGCTCGAAGCGCTGGACGAGGTGTTGGGGGAGGTGGATTTCCTGAATGTCCTTACGGCTGAAGCGAGTCTCCGCGAGCAGCCCTTCATCCCCGCTTCGACGGCGAAGTTGCGTGCGGCCGCGCAGATGCGGGCGGACCGCCGGCTGGATTTCGCCATCCAGGCCGAGGGCGGCATTGGCCCGGAAAAAATCGAGTCTCTGGTGCGCGCGGGGGCGGACATCCTCGTGGCGGGTTCTGCCATCTTTGATAGTGTAGACCCTCGGGCACGGCTGAGTGAGATGATTCGTGTGGCGACGTCCGTCCGTGTGACTTCGAAAGTCTGACGCGTGCCCCCTCGGGAGCCGAAGTTCTGATCACAGCGATGCCCAAATTGAGTCCGAGGAGTCCTGCGCCAAGGGCGCTCCTGTTCGCCCTTGCCCTGCTGCTTCTTCCCGGCTGCATCTTCCTTCATCATCGCAGCGACGACGCGGCCGTAATGAATCCGGGCGACCAGCCGGACAAGATCCTCTACGAGAAGGCCGCCCGAGAAATCGTGCGAGGACGATACGACGTGGGCCGCCTGACGCTCCAGACGCTCATCAATACTTACCCGGACAGCGAATACCTTTCCAAAGCGAAGCTGACGATTGCGGACTCCTATTACAACGAGGGTGGGGTCGCCGGTTTGACCCAAGCCGAAGCCGAATACCTGGATTTCATCACCTTCTTCCCCACAGCCCCCGAGGCCCCGGAGGCGCAATTCCGCGCCGGCATGGCGCATTTCCGCTTAATGGCCAAGGCGGACCGCGACCGAACGGAGGCGAAGCTGGCGGAGGCGGAATTCAAGGAGTTCCTGCTGAAATATCCGGACAGCCAGGTGATGCCGCGCGTGAAGGCTCGGTTCCGCCAAGTTCAGGAAGTGCTCGCCCAAGGGGATTACAGGATCGCCAGCTTTTATTACTCCAAGGGCGCGAACCGTGCGGCCCGCTCGCGCTTCCAGGAGATCGCGGACCGCTATCCGAACTTCAGCAGAGCCGACAGCGCGCTCTGGTACGTGGGCCAGTCGCTCGAGCGCCTGAAGAAGCCCAAAGAGGCCGGGAATTACTATGCGCGGGTGATTACTGAACATCCGCTCAGCCCCCTCATCGACGATGCCAAGGAGCGGCTCACCGCGTTGCATCAGCCGATTCCGCGCCCGACCAAGGCGATCCTGGCGCGGGCCAAAGCGGACGCCGCTCCCCGCCCCGGGAAAGACATGTTCCAGAAGCTGGGGTCATTCTTCTCGAGCGCGCCCGACACCAGCGCCACGCGGCACGGACCGGTCCGCCTCGGGAAGCCAACGCCTGAGGAAGCTGAAGTGGCGCGGGGCGGCGAGACCACGCCCGGCTCGGCATCGATCGTCGCCCGGCCGGTCGGCGAAGAAGCGCTTAAAACCGGCCAGCCCGTCAATCCCGCGCCTGCCGCGGATAGCCCCGCCGGCGCGACTTCCTCCACTCCTCAGAATGCCAACGGAGAATCGAAGCAGGAGAATTCTTCCGCGTCGCACAACGGACCGAAATCCGAGTCCACTCCGTCTACCAAGAAAAAAGCCAAGCGCAGCCTGTTCAAGAGAATCATCAAGCCGTTCTGAGCATTTCTTTTCCGTAATGGGCGAGAAGCTTGCCAGGGCTGGGGTCTTTCTGTGCCAGTCCCCGTGAAGCCGCATACTTCGCCCCTGCCGTGCATGCAACCTAATGAATCCGAACTGCTTGCACCTTGACTTCGGCGTGCCTTGGTGGTATTCCTCAAGCGCTGCGGGATGTCGGACCCAGACACAAGGAGGCCCAGCCTGGCGCGGACGGTTCTGTTTGCAGACGACAGCCCCACTCATCAGAGGCGAGCCACCGGAATCCTGACGGGTGAAGGCCTGGAAGTTGTCACCGTCTCGAACGGCGTGGCCGCCATCAAAAAGCTTTCCATCCTTCGGCCGGTGCTGATTCTTGCGGACGTTTCGATGCCCGGCCGCGATGGCTATGAAGTCTGTGAGTTTGTGAAAAGCTCACCCGACCTCGCCCGGGTGCCCGTCCTGCTCATCTTCAGCGACCTCGAACCCTTTGACGAAGCACGTGCCCAGCGGGTGCGCGCGGACGGTCGCATCAGAAAACCCTTTGGTCAAGACGAGTTGGTCGCTACGGTCAACCGGTACATGCCGGAGGCCGAAACGGCCCCGCCTCCGCCGCCCGTGCCGGTGGCACCCGCCGAGTTCGCCATCGTGACTGAGCCGGTAGATGCGGAGCCCCAGATTTCCGCGAAGGTGGAACTTCCGGATCTGTCGCTCTCCGAGGGCATGGCTTTGGGAGATCAGGCCCTTCGGGAGGAGGCCGCTCCCGGCTTCGCGCCCCCGCCCGTCATGGAACAACCTCCGGTTCCTGAGCCGCCTGCGGACTCCGGATTCAGTTCCGCTGCCGTGGCTGAAGAAGCGCCCTCGCCCGAATTGGCCGCTCCACCGGAAGCAGAGGCTCCGCCTGAGGTAGAAGAAGCGCCCTCGCCCGAATTGGCCGCTCCGCCGGAAGCAGAGGCTCCACTTGAGGTAGAAGAAGCGCCCTCGCCCGAATTGGCCGCTCCGCCGGAAGCAGAGGCTCCACCTGCGGTAGAAGAAGCCCTCTCACCGGAATTTGCCGCTCCGCCGGAAGCAGAGGCTCCACCTGAGGTGTGGGCCGCTACCGAGCCGGTACTCGAGGAGGAAGAATCGGCGACTGCATTTCCTCCGTCGGAAGTGGAGCCCGCCGAACGCACGATGATGTTCCGCGCGCCGGTCGAGATCGCCGAGCCGATGCTGAGCGACGAGCTGGCTTCTCCCAGCGTGACCGAGGCCGAGCCGGAAGCCGCCCCTCCGCCCCAGGCCGAGACTCCGCCGGCTGAAGTCACACTGGCTGGCGCTGCAACTCTCGAGAGTTACTCACTTGCTGACGCAGGCGCGGGTCAGGTGCGCTTCGCGGAGTTTGGAGCGGAGGCTGCAGGAGTGGCGCCTCCCCCCGAAGCTGCGGAGGGTCCGTCAGCCGAGGCCGAGGCCCCCGCCGAAGCGCCAGCGGCTGCCCCCACCCCTCCCTCTGCCGAGGTCGAGGCACCGGGCGCAGCGCCGGAAGAAACTGTCGTGCCCGCGGAAGCCGCCCTTCCGGTCGTCGACACGGATCTCGTCTATTGGATCGTCCACAGCGTCGTCATGCGCATGGCGCCGCCCGCCCTACCTACGCCGATGGTCGAAGAAATGATTCGCAATCTCACCGACGAGATCATCGGCGAACTCACCCAGACGCCCGACCAGGGCTAGTGCCGTTCCAACTTATCAGGCCAATCTTCGATTGCCGGAAGCACCGGAAGGGGGCTGGCGCACGGGCCGGAACGCATAGCCCTAAATAGTTGGAACGGCGTTAGCCGTGCCGGTTTGACTGGTCTCCGCCCAGCCGCTATAGTAGTTTGATTTCGGGTTGTTCAGCCGAGAGCCCGGGAGTCTGTGCGCGTGGAACAAGACATTCCCAAGGTCTATTCCCCGGAGGCCATCGAGCCCCGCTGGGCCCAAGACTGGGTCGAGCGAAAACTCTACCGCCCCTCTGACGACGCGGACCGCCGGCGCTTCTGCCTGGTCATTCCTCCCCCCAACATTACGGGTTCGCTCCACATGGGGCACATGCTCGAACACACGGTGATCGACATCCTGATGCGCTGGCAGCGCATGCGCGGCGCGAACGTGCTCTGGCTGCCCGGTACGGACCACGCGGCGATTGCCACGCAGATGATTGTGGAACGCGAACTCGGGCGCGAGGCGCTGCCCGACCTGGAAGGTCCGCAGGCGAATGCCGCCTGGCAGCGCGAAGGCCAGCGGCGGCGCCTGGAGATGGGGCGCGACAAGTTCATCGAGCGCTGCTGGAAGTGGAAAGAAGAAAACGGCGATGCCATTCGCCTGCAAATGGAACGCTTGGGCGCTTCGGTCGATTGGACTCGCCACCGCTTTACGATGGATCCGGCTTACACCCGCGCGGTGATCGAGGTTTTCGTGCGGCTCTACGCAGAGGGCCTGATCTATCGGGGGAAGTACATCGTTAACTGGTGTCCGCGCTGCGGGACGGCCGTCTCGGACCTGGAAGTCGTCCACGAAGAGCGTCAAGGCAAGCTCTGGCATATCCGCTATCCCTTTGAAGACGGTTCGGGGCATATCACGGTGGCGACGACACGGCCCGAAAGCATGTTGGGCGACACGGCGGTAGCGGTGAATCCACAAGACGAGCGCTACAGCTCGGCGGTCGGTCGAAACGTGGTTCTGCCTCTTCTCGATCGAGTGATCCCGGTCGTCGCCGACGAATT
The DNA here is from genome assembly GCA_020072905.1 of Terriglobia bacterium. Taxonomy (GTDB): domain Bacteria; phylum Acidobacteriota; class Terriglobia; order UBA7540; family UBA7540; genus JAIQGB01. Next base: position 6,291 of record JAIQGB010000006.1, read on the forward strand.
TGTCGATCCGCATTTCGGCACCGGCGCAGTCAAGGTGACGCCCGCGCACGACGCCAACGACTTCGCGATTGCGCAGCGCCATAACTTGCCGCGCGTTGAGGTCATCGGTGAGGACGCCCGCATGACCCCGGAGGCTGGCCCCTACCGCGGGATGGACCGCTTCGAGGCGCGCGACGCGATCGTCCAGGACCTGCGTGAGCGAGGGCTGCTGGAGAAAATCGAGGACTACGCATTGAGCGTGGGAGCCTGCCAGCGCTGCAAAACCGTTGTCGAGCCGCTGCTCTCGACCCAATGGTTCATGAAAATGCAGCCGCTGGTGGAGCCGGCGATTCGCGCCGTGGAGGACGGGCGAGTCCGCATCGTGCCCGACAATTACCGCAAGATCTATCTCGACTGGATGTATCGCATCCACGACTGGTGCATCTCGCGACAGCTCTGGTGGGGCCACCGCCTTCCGGTCTGGTATTGCGAGGCGTGCGGCGAGGTGATGGTGGCGCGCGAGACACCGGCGCGCTGCGCGCAATGCTCGACCGCCGACTTGCGCCCCGAGACCGATACACTCGATACGTGGTTCAGCTCGGGCCTGTGGCCGTTTGTCACGCTCGGTTGGCCGGAGCAGACGGAAGATTTGCGCCGCTTCTATCCCACCGACCTCATGATCATGGGCTTCGACATCCTGTTCTTCTGGGGCGCGCGCATGATCATGCTGGGCATGAAATTCATGAACGACGTGCCCTTCCGCGAGCTCTACATCCACGCCCTGGGGCGCGACGCGGAAAAACAGAAGATGTCGAAGACCAAGGGCAACGTCATCGACCCCCTGGAGGTGACGGACCGCTTCGGGACGGATGCGACGCGCTTTGCGCTGGCCATCAGCGCCGCGCCGGGGACCGACATCGCCTTCAGCTCCGAGAAACTGGAGTCCTATCGCGCCTTCGCCAACAAGGTCTGGAACGCCGGCCGGTTCATCCTGATGAACCTTCAGAAGCTCCCGCCGTCCCGGCGCGAGAACTTGGGTGGCTTACTCCAACCCATTCCCGGTGTCGGCTTGGAACCCGTGGTCAGTTCTGAGCAACTGCAACTCGCGGACCGCTGGATCTTCTCGCGCTTGGCGACGGTTACACGCGAAATCAATGTTGCGCTGGCAAGTTACCGTTTCCACGAAGCGGCCCATACGATCTACCACTTCTTCTGGCACGAGTTCTGCGACTGGTACCTGGAATGGGTCAAGCCCGTCATCACGGCTCCGGCGGCGGAGGAGAAGCTCCCGACCGCGTGGATCAATCTGCTGCGAGTGTTCGAAGCTTCGCTGCACCTGCTCCATCCCTTCATGCCGTTCATCACGGAAGAACTTTGGCATCGCCTTCCTCGCGCGGGAGCGGAGCCTTCGATTTCTCTCACGCCCTTCAGCGCGGCGGGTGAGCGCGTCTCGGACACGGTCTCCGAGAAACTATTCGAAACAATCCAGGAGCTCGTCGTCGTGGCGCGGAATGCCAAAGCGGAATTGGGCTTGCAGGACCAGAAACCCAGCGTGCAGGTGGCGAGCGAGGACCTGCGGTTGCTGGAACTCTTCCGTGCCCACCAGGAAACCATTCAGCGCCTCGCGAGCCTCCAGGCAATGAACTTTACACGTGGGCGGCTGGCGGCGGATGCGGGGGGTGTCCGCGTCACACCTTCGTTCGACGTCCGATTGTTCACGGAATCCCGGATCGACCCGGAGGCGGAGCGCCAGCGGCTGCAAAAGGAGAAAGAAAAACTGGAGAAAGCCCTCGACCAAGCCAAGAAACAACTCGGCAACGAGGAGTTCATGGCCCGCGCGCCTCGCGAGGTGGTGCGCGGCGTCGAACGCCGTCACACCGAGTTGAGGGCCCATTACGAGAAGGTCCTGGACTCTCTCGAAAGGCTGGGCTGAATCGTGACCGGTCCCGCCCGTCCCCCCACGACCCGCGCGCGTTCGCCTCTGCCGGTCCTTTCGACGGTGGTGCTCCGCGCTCTCGTCGAGCGAGCACTCGCTGAAGACTTGGGGAGCGGTGACGTCACCACGCGCCTGACCATCCCTGAGGGACAGCAGGCGCGCGGAGCTCTCACGGCGAAACAGGAGCTTGTCGTCGCAGGCCTGCCTGTGGCCACGGAAGTGTTTCGGTTGCTGGACGCCTCCTCCCGGTGCGAGCCTGCGGTCGAGGAAGGCGCGGAAGTGCAGCCGGGCACAAAGCTGGCGGTCGTTACCGGGGCCGCGGTGGCGCTGCTCGCCGGCGAGCGTGTGGCGCTGAATTTCCTCCAACGATTGTGCGGCATTGCCACCATGACCCGCCAACTTAAGTCGCTCCTCACAGACCTCCCGGTTGCGTTGCTCGACACGCGCAAGACGACGCCGGGCCTGCGCACTCTCGAAAAATACGCCGTGCGCGTGGGAGGCGGGGAGAACCACCGCCTGCGGCTCGATGACGGGATCCTCATCAAGAACAATCATCTGCGACTGGCAGGAGGAGTCCGCGCTGCGGTCGAGCGTGCCCTCCGCCTGCGGCCCGCCATCGCACCGCAATTGCCGATCGAGGTCGAAGTCAGGAACCTCACCGAACTTCGCGAGGCTGTTGACGCGGGCGCCGAGGCCGTCCTGCTCGATAACATGACGCCGGAAGAAGTCCGCGAGTGCGTGAAGGCCGCGGCAGGGCGCGTGCGGCTGGAAGTTTCGGGAGGCATCGACGCGGCGAACATCCGGGCCTACGCGGAATCCGGCGTGAACGCGATTTCCGTTGGCGCGCTCACTCATTCCGCCCCGGCCGCGGACATCAACTTCTTAATTGAACCTCTGTAGGGGCGGGCTCTGCCCGCCCGAGGGAGGGAGGAGCTCTCTCCACCACCCATGGCCCCAGGCAGCACGGACCGCAAGATCGACAAGCTCATTCACCTCATGGTGAAGAACGCCACGGTCGTGGTGCCGGGCCCGAAGATCGCCTCGGAAATCGGGGGCACGCGGTCCACCGTCTGGCAATACATCGAGAAGCTGCGCGCGCTGGGTGTGGAAATCAAGGGCCATCCGTCGAGCGGCTATCAACTGCAGAAGCTTCCCGACATCCTGGCGCCGAGCCTCATCAGACCCGAACTCGGCGACAACCAGATCGGCCACCGCATCGTGCACTACTTCCGTGCCGATTCGACGAACAGCTTGGCGCTCGACATGGCAGCCAAGGGCGCGGCGCACGGAACCGTGGTGCTGGCCGAGGAGCAAACCGCCGGACGCGGGCGTCTCGGGCGCGCCTGGTATTCCGAGAAATCGAGCGGCATTTATGTTTCCGTGATCCTGCGTCCGTCGCTCGCGCCCTCCGCCGCTTCCGTGCTCACCCTGATGGCGGGGGTGGCGGCGCACCAGGCCGTCAGCACCGTGACGGGGCTGCCCGTGGACATCCGCTGGCCGAACGATCTGCTCGTCAACGGCAAGAAAGTGTGCGGGATTCTCACCGAGATGAACGCGGAGCTCGACCGCCTGCACGCCGTGGTGCTGGGCTTCGGCATCAACGTCAATCACGCCGCGATGCCCCCGGAGCTGAAATCCATCGCCACGTCGCTGCGCATCGAGGCCGGGAAAGTCTGCTCGCGTGCGCAGATCTTGGCCGCGCTGCTCCGGGAACTGGAGCGGAAGTACCACCTCTTGCTCGATGAGGGCGGGGCCGCGATCGTCCGGCGATGGTCATCGGCGTCCAGTTTCGCCGAGGGAAAACGCATCCGCGTCCTGACCTCCACGGGAGAATTTCAGGCGACCACCGTGGGTCTCGAGCCCAGCGGCGCGCTGCGCGTGCGTCACGACGACGGTCGCGTGGAGCTGCTGGTCGCCGGGGAAATAGTGGAAGTAAAATAGATGCAGGTTGTCAGCGATCGGCACTCCACTTTCGGCTTCCCGAGGGGAAGCTGCGCGAGTCGTTCGCTGACGGCTGACCGCTGAAAGCTGGGATATGCTCCTCGTCATCGACGTCGGCAATACGAACACCGTCCTGGGGGTTTTCGAAGGCAAAGAGCTGCGCGCGCAGTGGCGCCTTTCGACCAACCGCCGGCAAACCGCCGATGAATACGGCATCCTGATTCGCAATCTCTTCGAGCTCGACGGCGTCGAGCCCGCGAGCATTGATGGGGTCATGCTGGCGAGCGTCGTGCCGCCGCTCAACTCCGTGCTCGAAGAGATGTCGGCGAAATACTTCCAAATCAAGGCGGTCTTTCTCAGCCCCGGCACGCGGACAGGCATGGCGATTCACTACGACAATCCCCAGGAAGTGGGCGCCGACCGCATCGCGGACAGCGTGGCGGCGTTCGAGAAATACGGCGGCCCGTGCGTGGTCGTGGATTTCGGGACCGCCATTACTTTCGACGCGATTTCCGAGAAAGGCGAGTACCTGGGCGGCGTCATCGCCCCAGGCCTCGGGATATCGTCCGAGGCGTTGTTCCAGCAGGCGGCGCGCCTGCCGCGCGTGGAGATTCGCGAGCCCAACCGCGTGATCGGGACGAACACCGTCGGCAGCATGCAATCGGGACTCTTCTACGGAGCGGTGGGGCTGGTGGACGGTATCCTCGATCGCCTTTCCGCCGTGCTCGGGCCGAAGATGAAGGTGGTAGCCACGGGCGGGCAGGCTTCGCTCGTCGCCGCCGCGTCCAAGTACAAACCGCCGGTCGATCCTTCCCTGACCCTCGAGGGCCTGCGCATCATCTACGAGCGCAACCCGCCGGGCGCGCGGCCCCACTGAAGCGGACAGGGTCCGTGCGATGGAAAACTACTTCAACTACTTCACGGAAATCGAGGAAGGTTTCCAGCGCTGCCGCGGGACGAGGACCTTGCTCTCTCCACTCGACTGGGCGCTCATCGAGGCCTGGAAAGAAGCGGGCGTTCCCCTCGAGGCGGTTTTGCTGGGCATCGAAAGATCCTTCGAGAAATTCAAGAAGCGCCCGAAGGGGCTGCAGAAGGTAAACAGCCTGGCCTATTGCTCACAGCTCGTGCTCAAGGCCGCGGAGGAACTCGCCGCCGGAGGCGGAGCGGGCCCGGGCGCGAGCGCCCAGGAAAAGGCCCCGCCCGCACCGTTCGAGGCCGGAGAAATTCCCAAATACTTGGCGCGGAATGTCGAGGCCCTCGAAGGGGCCGCCCGGCGGGCACGCGAGCAGGGCGTGCAGGTTTTGGCCGAGGACCTCGCGAGCGTGGCGGCCAGTCTCGGGGAAAGTGCCGGCAGCGTGAACGGAAACGCTCCCGGAAATCTCGAGGTACTCGAGCGGCGCATGACGGCGCTGGAAGAAAAACTGACAGCCTCACTCCAGCGCGCGGCGGATGTCGAGCTGCTCACCCGGCTGCGCGGCGATGTCGAGCGCGGGATCGCCCCGTACCGGAGAAAAATGTCGGCGGCCCAGGTGGAGTCGCTGGAGAGGCAACTTCTGAAGAAGCGGCTCTTCGAACACTACGGCGTCCCGCGTCTGAGCCTCTTCTATCTTTGAAATCTCAAATCTGAAATTTCAAATTTCGGACACGTGCCCTTCGAACTGATCCCCCACAAGCTGGTCTACGGCGGCGAAGCGCTGGGCCATCACCAGGGCCGGACGGTGCTCGTCCCGCGCGCCCTGCCCGGCGAGCGCGTTGAGGTCGAGGAGCACCGGACCGCCAAGGGCGTCGTTCACGCGCGCCCGGTTCGGATCCTCGCCGCGGCCCCCGAGCGCGTCGAGGCGCCCTGTCCCTATTTCGGCCGCTGCGGCGGGTGCCAGTACCAGCACATGGACGCGCAGTTCCAGGCGACGGCCAAGCGTGAGATCCTGCGCGAGACGCTGCGCCGCATCGGCAAGATCGATTGGAGCGCGGATATTCCCCTCCACGCTGCCAACCCGTGGAATTACCGCAATCAGGCAGAGTTGAAAGTTCGCCGCTTGCCGGATGGGAGCGTTGTTCTGGGCTTTTTCGAAGCCGAATCCCATCGCCTGTGTCCGGTGGACTCCTGCCTGATTCTCTCCCCGCGCCTGAATTCCCTCCTCGCGGAGTTGCGCGGTCTAAACTGGTCGCCACGGCTCGCGATATGCCAGGAGATTGAGATACTCGCCGACGATCGCGACGAGCGTGCGGCGATGACGCTTCGCGCCGTCGCCAACACCGTTGAGGGCGAGAACCTGGTCCGCGACATGCTCGCAAATCTGGCCGGGGTCGTCGGCATGGCAATCGAGACAGGTGGTGAGTTCAAAACCTTCGGAGACGCGCAGTTGGAATATGTCGTGGGCGAATTCCGATACGGAGTCAGCCCGGGTTCTTTCTTTCAGGCCTCGCGATTTCTACTTCCGGATCTCGTCAACGCCGTGGTCGCGGAGCAGGACGGCCGGTTGGCGCTGGACCTCTTCGCAGGCGTGGGATTGTTTGCGCTGCCGCTTGCCCGCAGGTTCTCTTCCGTCATCGCCGTGGAAGCGGCAGCGAGGGCCGCGCATGATCTCGGAGCGAATGCCCGAGTCTACTCGTTCGATCATGTCCGGGCAGTTGCGCAGACAACGTATGATTTCCTGCGGCGCTTTGCCCAGACGCAGCCCGACCTCGTCGTGCTCGACCCTCCTCGCGCGGGAGTTGGTGCGCAGACTCTCGAATTGCTCGTTTCCTTGCAGCCGAAGCGAATCCATTACGTCTCCTGCAGTCCCCCGACGCTAGCTCGCGACCTTGCCTATCTCGCTGGGCACGGATACGAGCTGAGAAGTGTTGATTTGTTCGACTTTTTCCCTCAGACTTTCCACATCGAAGCCCTCGTCCGCCTCGTGCGGCGAGCCGCATAGCACGCTGCGAATTCCCGGCGACTCAAGCCCCCTGGCTTTCCGATTCGCCGCGCCGGACCGCCTACGATGGTTGACAAAGATTTATTGAGATCTCCATTACTCCTTGTGGCCGGTTCCTTCGCGGCCGGAATCTGGATCGCTCGTCCTGACCACGGGTTGACCTCCAACCTTCCTTTGCTGGTCGCCGGCAGTTCGGTGTGCCTGCTTATCGGACTGTTGGCTCTTCTCCTGTCGCGGCCACTTGCGGCCACGGTATTCCTGCTCTTGGGCTTCACGGCCGCGGGTGGAGCGGCGGCCCAGCTCTTTGAGCGTCGTTTCCCGCCGAACCACGTCAGTCGTCTGGAGGTGATGCGGGTTGACCTCGCGGACCCGGTGCGCGTCGAGGGTCGCCTCCTGTCAAACCCACAGCGAATTGCCGATGGTCTGCAATTCGACCTCGAAGCGGCGCGCGTGGAAAGCGCTGGACGGGCCCATTCTGTCACTGGGAAGCTCCGTCTCCGCCTGCAGGTCGGCGACGATGCAGAAAGCGCAGCCGTTGCGGATTCGCTCCACCTTGGGACCGACGACCGCATCAGCGTGCTCGCACAGTTGAGGCGACCCAGAATTTACAGTAACCCCGGAAGCTTCGACTTCCGCCGCTGGATGGAGTCGGTTGAAGACGTTTACTACGTGGGGACCATCAAGAGTCCACATCTCATTGAGAAGCTGCCCACCCAAACCTCGCATCGCCTCCGCGCGCTCATTCAGCGTGTGCGTGCGCGGCTGCTCGCGGAGATTGACCGGCTTCTTCCACCCTGGTCGGTTGACGGCCGCACGGGGGCCGTCCTCAAGGCCGTGCTGCTCGGCGACCGCTCCTCACTCGATTCCGAAACCATTGAAAACTTCCAAAAGACCGGCCTCTACCACCTCCTGGTGATTTCCGGGCTGCATGTTGGGCTCTTGGTATTGATCATCGCATTCCCTCTCAGATTTTTGCCGCTCGGTGAAACCTCACGGGCCGCCGTGGTGTTGGCCCTGCTCCTGGTTTACGCGGCCCTCGTGGAGCAACGCGCCCCGACCCTTCGGGCAACGCTCATGATCGCCGCCTATCTGATCGGCAGAACCGTTTACCGCGAGCGCTCGCTGCTCAACGCTGTGGGGCTCGCGGCCTTGATACTCCTCGCCTACCGGCCGGCGTGGTTGTTCGAATCCGGGTTTCAGCTCTCCTTCTCGGCGGCCTCGCTGATTGCGGGACTCGCGGTGCCAATTCTGGAGCGTACGACGGAGCCCTATCGGCGCGCGCTTTGGAATCTTCGCGAAGTGGATCGCGATTTGAGTTTGGCGCCGCGCCAAGCGCAGCTCCGATTGGATGTACGGAGTGTCGCCAGAGCACTGGCAGCCAGGCTACGTACGAATGAGCGCTTTCCGCGTCTGGCTCCTGCCCTCGTGGCCACTGCTCTGCGGCTGGTGTTGTGGGTAGGGAGCATTCTTTTGTTTTCTGCGATCCTGCAGATCGGATTGTTCCTTCCCATGGCGGAGACTTTCCACCGCATCACCTTCGTCGGCATCGGCCTCAATGCTCTCGCTATCCCCGTGATGACCGCGCTGTTGGCCCTCGCCCTGCCAACACTGGCTCTGGCCGCGCTCGCCCCTTCGCTGATCCCCTGGCTGGCAAAGCCGTTGGTGATAGTGATGCACGGTCTATTCGCATTGACCGATCTGCCGCGCCTGCCCCGCTGGATGTCGTATCGCGTGCCGGAGCCGCCGCTCGTTGTTGCTGGGGCGTTCGCATTATCCTTGGTCATCGCGGGCTGGTCGTTGGGCCGGAGCCGGCGAATCGCTGGGGTTTCTCTCCTTTCCGCGGCGAGCCTTGCTCTCGTCATCTCGCTTCACCCCTTCTCGGCGCGGCTCACGCGGGGCAATTTGGAAGTGACGGCTCTCGATACTGGCGGCGGGGATGCCATTTTCATGGTGCTTCCCGATCGGACGACGATGCTGATTGATGGTGGCGGCACGCGCCTCCGCCAGGGCCGGGAAGGCGCGTTTCGCGGCCGACGCTGGGATCCAGGCGAAGATATCGTCTCGCCCTATCTCTGGTCGCGCGGGATCAGCCGGATCGACGTCCTCGTGCTCAGCCACGCGCACGAAGACCATCTGGGCGGCCTCATCCCTGTGGTGAGAAATTTCCGGGTGCGCGAATTCTGGCACGGGCCGAACCCCTTGACTCCAGCGTATCTCGATCTGCTCGCGGAACTGGCGCGGAGTCAGGTTCCCGTCCGGCAGCTCGCCGAAGGAGAGCGGATTGAGATAGGTGACGCGTCGGTCCAGGTTCTTTGGCCGCCCGCGGGACGACCTGTTTCGGCACGACCGGCGAACGATGACTCGCTGGTTTTGAGGATCTCAAGCGGCGAGGCGAGTGTTCTGCTTCCCGGCGACATCAGTCAGGCTGTGGAAGAGGAACTTGCGAGCGCTGGAATGAGTCTCCACTGCCGCGTGTTGAAGGTGGCGCATCACGGGGCGGCAACTTCTTCAAGCCCTGCCTTTCTGGAAAAGGCCGCGCCTGCGGTGGCCTTGGTGACCGCCGAGAGCAGAGGCCCCGCCAACTCTCCCAGTCCCGAGACGCTCGGCCGGCTTCGCTCCGTCGGGGCGCGGATCTTTCAGACGGATCTGGCAGGCGCGACGACCGTGGTGATGCGGGGTGCAGACACCACCGTTCGCTCTTACCGTAACCCTTCCACTGCCGGAATGTCGGCAACGTTTTCACCTACATCGCCCTCGGCTCCGGCGACCTCGAGTGTCCGGTAGAGCGCGCCGGAAACCTGGGCGCCAAACAAGACGACGACCGAGGAGACGTAGGCCCAAGTCATCAGCGCCACGACCACGCCGATCGATCCGTAGATATGACGATAGTTGAACACCGGTAGAAGGAGCGTGAACAGAGAGCGCGCCCCTTCCCACAGAACCGCGGTGAGCAGAGCGCTGGGGAACACCTGACCAAGATGCATCGGCCGGTTGGGCAGCCATTTGAAAAGCACGACGAACATGGCGAGAGTCAGGGTGAACGTCGTGGCAATGATCAGCAAATTGTACCCCAGGGTGAGAAGAGGCGGAGGGAGAGGAAGGCGGAGGCCGCCTTGACGCAGCCAGTTGTGAACGTAAACGTTCACTCCCACCAGTGCGGAAGAGATGAGGATCAGGAAGCCAATCACCAAGGCCATGGTGAGCGCCAACAATTTCCGTCGTAACCAACTCCTCCCCCGCTCCGCTTCCCAGGCGCGATTCAGCGCTTTCTCGAGCGGAAGAAAGATCCCGGAGGAACTCCAGAGGAGGAGCAGGAAGGAAATCGTTCCCACTCTTCCATACGCGCTCGAGATGCTCTGCAGGTTCTGGAAAATAAAATCCGCCCGCATGGGAAGGTAACGACCCAGCACGATGGCGAGGCGGCCGGTGAGCTCGTGGTGCCGGATGTAGAGGCCGCTCAGACTGGTGAGCAGAAGGAGAAAGGGGAAGATGCAGAGCAGGCTGTGGTAAGCCATGGACGCGGAAGTGGCGAGCGAGTCTTCATTGAGAAACTTCTCCAGCGACTCTTCCAGAACCTGCCGCGCGCGCCACCAGCGGCGAGTCCGGGTGCCACGATTGGCGTCGCTTGAGGCTTTCGTCATGGTGCCGTTGTCTTGGCGCGAGGAGGTTGATCACACGTGCGCAAAGTCCAGACTCCCCCTTTGAACCAAGCTTATACTAAGCAGAGGGCGAGCAGATAGAGATTGTTCGCGGGGGAGGATTCCCCCAGAGGCAGCCCGTGCCCACGGAAGCAGAGATCCTCGAGGAGAACCGAAAAGTCCGCCGACTGCAGATCGTCGTGGATCTGGTCTCGAACGTCATCCGGCAGTCCGACTTGCCAATCGAAGAGGCCCTCGAGATGGTGGCCTCCACACGCCGCTTTGCCCTGCAGCTTTTTCCGGACAAGGAATCGACCTACGACCTGATTTACCGGCCGCGGCTCCAGCGGATCCTCTCCGAAAAATACCAGATGGTCTGAGCCGAAGCGGGAGGCTGCCTGGCGCGTCATCGGCCCGGAGCGTTGGGGGTGGGCAAAGGCGAGGCCGACCGCAAGGTTCCGGTGATCGTTCCGACGGCCATCGACGCGTTGATGCGCAGGGGCAGGCGCTGCTCATCGTCGCTGAACCAGATGAGCATTCGCCCTTTCCTTTTGTAGAGGCCCCCGAAAACCTTAGGCTCGACGCGGAAAGCATAGCGCGTTCCCAGGGGTGTTTGGATCTGCTCGCGGGCCTGGACCTCCACACTCACCTCGTACGTCTTAGCGCCGTCGTTAATCGGCAAACGGACTTGCTCGCCCACCCGCAAAGGCTGCCGACGCACGTAATAGAACGCCGTAACGACGTCGGCGACGCAGGTGGGAATCTGGTTTTCAGCGTGCTTGGGCGGAGAATTCGGCTTGCCCAAATCGCGCTCGTCCAGGACGGCTAAGCGCCGCGCGCTATCAAAGACGATCCGGGTATCTTTGTGGCGGCTTCCTTCGTTGGTCTTCTTATGAATCTCTTGTGAGCAGAATGTGCGAGGGTCGAAGACCGAGCGGAATTCATTATCAACCTTGTAGAGAAGCGAGACAAAACCTTGAGACTGGGCGCGTGTGGTGACCTCATAGGCTTCGGGCGCGTGTCCCTCCAGCCGCCTGAGCGTGGCGGTGACTTCTCCGGCCGGGAAGATGGACCAGGTCACATCATAGGTGAGCGTTTCACCGGGACAGAAGGGCAAGGGAGGTGCCGGATCGGTCGCTCCTGGCAGGATCGCCAGCGCCGCCCACAGCGCGGCCCCGCTCCCCACGGTCACCCGGAGTATCTTGATTTTCATCCCTTGAGTTTAGAAGCCCCGCGACCCCGAAAGGCTTCCTGCGATCTTGCTAACCCAGCAGCATTTTGAGCGCGAGAAAGAGAATCCCCCCGCCATAGCCCGCCGCCGCCTGATATTCGCGATTCTTCCGGTAGAGTCGCCAGTAAAAACCTTCTCTGCGCTCAGGCGCCCGCCGCCAGGATGGAAAGAAGAAGGGCACCCCGGAGGCGTACTTCCCGTATGCCTCACCGAACTCCTTCCGCAGGAACTGCTCTTCTCGCCGCATGACGGGCCAGTAGACGAGGAGAAACAGGGCCAGAAACGCCAGTCCAAGAATCCAGGAACCTCCCGCCACCGCGAAGCCGATTCCCATGATCAAACTCCCGAGGTAGAGCGGGTTGCGCGTGTACGCGTACGGACCGCGTGTGGCAAGGGCCCGGTTCTTCTCCAGACAGCCCGCGGCGTAACCACGCAGGATCAACCCCGCCAACGCCACCAAGGCGCCCGTCGCAAGTAGCTTCGGAGTCGGCCGGGCGAAGACGAGATAAGCGATCCCCAACGCGAAGCCCAGCGGGACTCGCCAGCGCGCCGCCCAAGCGGCGTAGCCCTTACCCATGCGCCCTCGAAAGGCGCTCGCGGATGGCCGCCAGGACGGATTCAACCGTGATTCCTTCCAAGTACCCCGCGGACGCATTTCTTCGCGTGTAGTCAATCGGCCCGCGATTCCAGAGCGCGATGTCTAACGGCGAAAACGGTCCGTTCCGCTGCGGATCCGTGGGCCCATAGATTGCCACAATCGGTGCGCCGACGGCCGCCGCCAGATGCAGTGGCCCCGTGTCGCCTCCCAGGAAGAGTGCTGCCCGCCTCACAAGTGCAATGAACTGCGTAATCGTAGAGTGAAAATACCGGGCGCGCGACACGGCGGAACTGTCTACAACTCTCTGGATCAGAGGCTCCTCATCGGGCGAGCCGGTCAGAAGGAAATCGCCGGCGAATTCATCCTGCAAACGCCGCAGAAGCTCGGAGTAATTCTCGGGCGCCCAGCACTTGCTTTTCCAGCCGCCGCCGGGGTTGATGACCATGAACTGTCGGGTTCCCGTCGCGGCAAGCTGTTGCTCGACGTAGCCCTCGTCCGCCTCATTCCGTGGCAGCGGAAACTTCCACTCCGCGCGGCTTCGAGGCGCGGCCCCGGCGCGCTCGGCCAAGGCCATATTCATCTCAATGACGTGGCTTCGTCCGTGCGGCGAAACCCGATCGGTGTAGAAAGCACACGCTGCCGGCTCGCGCAGCCAGTGTTCGGCAAAGCCCAGCCGAACGCGCGAACGGCTGAGCCAGGCAATGGCCGCGGATTTGTAAAGCCCCTGGAAGTCCATCGCCACATCAAAGGGGACTTCCCTTAAATGTCCCGCGCCACTCACGATGGATTCCCATGTGCGCGGCGAGGCGATTTGCTTTCTCCATCCTAGCGTGTCGAGTTTCACGACACGATGGACGAAAGGATTTCCCTCAAGCAACGGCGCAAAGCGCGCCTCGATTGCCCAGTGAATTTCCGCTTGAGGAAACGTCTCGCCCAGTGCGGCCACGGCGGGAAGCGCGTGGACGATGTCGCCGATCGAACTGAGGCGGACCACCAGGAACCGCACGCTGGACTGGACCATTTCTCAGTGCGAGCTGGCTAGTGACGAGCGACGGACCGCGGCCGGCTTTTCGCCACTCGCGGTTCTTCACCCACCGCCGCTTCTTTCTCGCCGGGCAATCTCCGCCAGGATATCCCGCGTTGAGTGATTCTTGGTATCCCCCACGATGCGGACCACACCCCCCAGTTCGCGCATGACGAGGCGTTCCGGGACGTTTTCCTCGGTGTAGTCCGTCCCCTTGCACTGCACGTGGGGACGAAGATCGCGAAGGACAAACTCCGCTGTATCGTCGTCAAAAACCACAACGTAGTCCACGCAGGCGAGCGCGGCAAGAAGCTCGACGCGTGCCGCCTCCGGCAGCAGAGGCCTGCCAGCTCCTTTCAGGGCTCGCACGGCACGGTCGCTATTCACTCCCACCACCAGCACGTCTCCCTGCTCCCGGGCTCCTTCGAGGAAGCGCACGTGACCGACGTGAAGCAATTCAAAGCATCCGTTGGCGAAGGCAATTCTCTTCCCCTCGCCCCTCAGGCGCTCGCCGAGAGCTACGACGTCCGAGCGGGAGATGATTTTCGGGCTCAAGCGTTACGAATGGCCTCCCGGAGTTCCGGGCGCGAGACCGTGGCGGTCCCCCGTTTCATCACCACCAACCCGCCTGCGCAGTTGGCGAGCTGCGCGGCGTGCAGGAAACTCGCTCCCGCCGCGAGCGCCAGGGTGAAAACAGCGATGACCGTGTCGCCCGCGCCAGTCACGTCGACCGCGACGTCCGAGCCGAAGACTGGAATGTGCTTCGGGTCTTTCCGTCGCTCAAATAAGACCATGCCGTCACGGCCCCGGGTCACGAGAAGCGCCTCCAGCGATAGGCGGCCCAGCAGCCGCTTGCCGAGCCGGCGCAAGAGCTCGAGGTTTGACCCGACCTTCTCCCCGAACGCCTCCTCGATTTCCGGCTCGTTGGGAGTTGCGGCAGTGAGGTGAGAGTAAGTGAGGAGGTCGAACCGCGAGTCCACCGTGATGGGCAGCTTGCGACGCGCCGCGGCTGGCCGCAAAGCCTCGACCTCACGGGCATCCGTCGAGCCATAACCGTAGTCAGAGATCAGCAGCGCGGAGGCTTTTGGGATCAGCGAAGCGGCCCGGGAGCGCAGCAACCGGCGAGTCTGCCGGTCGAGAGGCCGGGCCGGCTCGCGGTCGATGCGGACGATCTGCTGGTGTTGCCAATGTGCATGTCCGCCGAGAATGCGCGATTTTGTGGGTGTCACATGGCCTTGTCGGCACAGGATGTATCGGGACGTGACATTCTTTTGCCGGAAATACTCCAGAAGGCCACAGCCCGTTTCGTCGTCGCCCACCACGCCCACGGGAAGGACTTTGGCTTCGAGGTCAGCCAGATTGTTGGCGGCGTTCGCGCCGCCCCCTGGGACAATCCGCCTCTCACGCTGCTTCAAGATCAGGACCGGAGCTTCACGCGAAACGCGCGCGATGTCACCGAGCACGAATTCGTCGGCGACCAAGTCGCCCAGCAGCACCACCCGTTGCCGGGGAAATTCCTCCACGATGGAGAGCAGGGCCGGCCGGTCGAGGGAACTGATTTTCATAGATCGCGCGAGGCCGCGACGCGACGGCGGGGGACCGGACCGCGGCGCGCGCCTTCTCCCAGGACAATCTCGACCGCTGCCAGCAGGTCTTCGGCGATGCGGTCCGGCAGGCGATCCCAACGATGCCGCTGATGCTCGTATTCGCCGCGACCGTAGCCCGTCATCACCAGGATCGTGCGCGCTCCGGCGTTGAAACCCAGTTGCATGTCGCGGTAGCTGTCGCCAATCACATAGGAGGAAGCCAGGTCGATCCGGAACCGCCTGGCCGCATCCATCACCATGCCCGTCGCCGGCTTCCGGCACAGGCATTTGACCCGGTAAGCTTCGATCCGGCCGTCGGGGTGGTGCGGGCAGTAGTAGATCGCATCCAGCTTGGCTTCTTGTGCGGCGAGCTCGAAGGCGATTTTCCGGTGGACCTCGTGCAACAGGTCTTCTGTGAAAACGCCGCGCGCCACTCCCGACTGGTTCGTCACCACGATCACGGGGCGCTCCGCCCGGTTGAGCTTGCGGATGGCCTCGGCGGCCCAGGGATAGACCTGCGTGCGGTCGAGGTGGTTGATGTAGCCCATCTCCTCGGTGATCGTCCCGTCGCGGTCGAGAAAGACGGCGGAAACTCCGGGGCGCGGCCCTCGGGCCGAGGCACCCGTCCGGGCCCGAGCTTTTTGCGGCTTAGGACGGGTGCTCATGGGTGATTCCCAGTTCCTTGACCAGCCTCAGCGCGGTCATGTAGACGTCGTCAACCGTCACGCCGTGCATACACCGGAAGTCGATCGGGCATTCCCGCAAACCGCAGGGACTGCAGGCCACCGGACGTTTGGCCACGCGAGTGCGCACCCCCACTGGCCCCGTGGCCCGCTCATCGGTGGATCCGAAGATGGCAACCTCCGGCAGGCCCAGAGCCGCGGCCAGATGCATAGGCCCCGAATCGTTGGTCACAATCAGGCGGCACTGGGCGAGCAGACCCATCAACTGGCGGAGGCTCGTCTCGCCCGCCACGATCAACGGCGTGTGCTTCATACGCCGCGCGATTTCTTCCGCCTGCGGCCGTTCCGTGCGCGAGCCGAAGATTAGCACATCGGCATGGAACGCACCAACCAGACGATCCGCCAGCAGCGCGTAACGGTGAAGGAGCCAGCGCTTGGCGGGGCCGAAAAACGCCCCGGGATTGAGGCCCACTAGGAATCGGGGGCCCTGCAGCCCCAGCTTGTGCAGGTGCCTTGCCGCCCACTCTCTTTCTGTCTCGTCCAGAACCAGCCGAATCTCACTGACCGGTTCGGGCGGAGCGATCAGCCCCGCCCGAAATAGAAGCTGGAGGTAGTAGTTCGACTGATGACCATATTCGGCCGGGAGCGGCGTCTCGACGGCGTCGGTCAGCAGGCCGCTCCGGCCGTCGCGGGCATAGCCGATGCGGACGGGAATGCGGGCGCACCACGCCATCCACGCCGCGTGGAAAGCGTTCTGAAACAGGATCGCCGCGTCAAAGCCCTCGTCCCGCAGCGAGCTGACGAGGTTCCAGAATCCCCGCGTTCCGCGATGCTCACCCTCGGGATTGTAAACAATCTGCCGGCTCACAGCGGGCAGACGCCAGTACAGCTCGCTGACCCAGGGCTTGGTAACCAGCACGATCTCGGCCGAAGGGAAGCGCGCGCGCAAGGCCTGAAGAGCGGGGAGCGACATGACGCCATCCCCAATCCAGTTGGTGGCGCGGACCAGGATTTTGCGTGGATTGATCAGAGGATTTCCCCCGAGAATCTATTCTTCTCTCGCGCCGTCTCGAGCCGGGAGAGAAGCTCGGCCTCGAATGCCTCTGCCCCATCAAGGATAACTTCCGTCCTGCAAGCGAGGACCGGGACCCGGCAGCCTTTGAACGCCGCAAGATTCATAGCATCTTTCTCTGTGGTTACGACAGCTCGGATGTCAGTCTCCTTCGGGGCGAGGATAATATGAAGCAGATCTTCCTCAGTGTAGACGTGGTGGTCGCGGAACGAATGCTCAGCCACAACCGAGAATCTCCACTTCCTGAGATTGGCGAAAAATGCGCGAGGATTGCCGATCCCGCAAAGTGCCAGGACCGGTTCGCCCTCAAAAGCGGAGGGAGGATATATCCGGCCCGTGAAAATATCGGCCAACTCGCAAAGCTCCGTTCTGCAAGAGAAAAGCACGGCGCTTGGGTCGACCTCCCGAACGAGACTCTCGATCGCCTTTGTATCAGCAAGCTCGGTCCTGGTCAGAACAATGAGGTCTGCCCTCGCTAGCGCGGGACACGGCTCGCGCTGGCGACCGGCGGGCAGGAGTTCCCGATCTGAGAACTTCTGGGTCACATCCAGCGTGACGATATCCACGTCGCGCTCGAGCGCCCAATGCTGGAAGGCGTCGTCCAGGAGGTGAACACTCACATCAAAACGCTCTTCTGCCAGTCGCCCGCCGCGGTAGCGGTCTCGACAAACGACGATGGGAACTCCGGGGAGCATTTTGGCGAGCAGCGCCGGCTCGTCCCCCACCTCGCGGGGATTCGCTGTCCGTTCCTGAGACGGCTCCAACACGATAATGTCGGCGCCGCGGGTCCGACCATAACCGCGCGTGAGGATGCCGGGCCGAAAGCCGTGCGCGAGCAGCCGCCGCGCGAGGTAAGCCACGAGCGGCGTCTTCCCCGTCCCGCCCGTCGTAATGTTCCCGACGCTCACCACGGGCCGATTCAGCCGGCGGATTTTGAGCCAGCCACGACGATACGCGACGCGTCGCAGGGCAATCCCCAGCCTGAATCCTGCAGCCAGAGGCATCAATAGGCGACTCAAAGCGGAGTTCCCTTCATCATGGTGTGAGAGTGGTGACCGGTGTCTTCAGCCAATCTTTGAGCTGCTCGAGGACGCGCTCCGTCGCACCTCTCTCCCGGTCCAGGACCACCCGGGCAGCCTCGCCGAGTTTCTTGGCGCGCGAAGGATCCTCAAGAAGCTCGAGGATTGCCGTTCCGAGTGTCTCGGAGTTCGCCACCTGGAGACCAGCTCGGGATTCGAGGAATAGCCGCGCCATGTCTCGGAAGTTTTCCATGTGCGGTCCGAAGATCGTGGGCTTCGCCCAGAACGCCGGCTCGAGCAAATTGTGGCCGCCGGTTGGAACAAGGCTTCCGCCGATGAAAACCACATTGGCCAGTTCGAAGATTCCGGACAGTTCGCCGATAGTGTCCAAAAGAAGAATTCCCGCTGACGTCAGTTGGGGAGCCATTCCCTGCTCGTCGGCCCGCAAACTGGTTCGCGACACGAACTCCTGCCCCTGACCACCCAAGAGCGCCGCAACTTCGGCAAAGCGCGCCGGATGCCGCGGAGCGAGGATTAGCAGCGCCTGGGGAAATCTGTGTCGAATCTGCGCCCACGCTGGGAGAAGCCGCGATTCTTCGCCCGGCATGGTGCTGGCCGCCACGACGACGGGCTGACGGCCCGCGACTTCCAGCGCTTTGCGGAGCACCACGGTGAAATCCCCCCGGCGTGGCGGGCTGAAATCGAATTTCAGGTTGCCGGTCACTACCACGCTGTCTGGCGCGGCGCCGAGAGAGCGGAAGCGCTCGCGATCAAGATCGGTCTGTGCACAGATGCGGTCCAGGTTTCCGAGGACTCGGCGCATGAAGCCCCGAATCCGCTGGTATCGCCGGAAGGATCGATCGGAGATTCGCGCATTGACTAGGACGACTCGCGCGCCGTGCTCGCGCGCGGCCCACAGCAGGTTCGGCCATAGCTCGGTCTCGACGATCACGAGCAGGCTGGGGCGAATCCTGTCCAGCGCGCGGCGGACACTCCATTTCCAGTCAAGCGGCAGGAAGAACTGGCCAGCCACTCCTGGCAAGCGCCTTTGCCCAGCCTCGCGGCCCGCCGGCGTCACACTGCTCAGGAAGATCTTGCGTCCCGGATACCGCTGCTGCAGTTCGCGAACCAGCCCGACCACGGCCAGCGTCTCGCCCACCGAGACAGCGTGGATCCAGATGGCGCCGGGTTCCGCCTGCTGCAAAGTCTCCGGCAGAAAGCCGAAACGCTCGCCCCAGTCCGACGCCGACTGCTTGCTCCCACGCAAACGCCACAAATAATACGGCGCCGCCAACAACACTCCGCAAGTGAACAGCAGGCTGTAAAAAAGGAACATGGCGGGACGGAAATCCAGCGGGCTCGCCACGCGGGCGCAGAACCAAGGGGCATTATATGCCGGAACGCCAAGGGCGGCAATTGAGTGTTGCGCGGTCGCTTGCTGCCCGTTCAAGTGAGCGAGCGCCCTCGATCCTCGATGCCGTCATTCCGGCCGGAGCGCCGCGGCCTTGGTGATCTCCGGGATCACGCGGATGATTGGCTCCAGGCGGTTCGCATCCGTCCCGGAAAGAGGAGATGTAGGATTCACGATCGGTATGTTGGGCGCGCGTCGCTCCCCCTGGAAGACAAGCGTTCGGCCGTGCACTTGGCAGAGCAGCACTTTGTGGCACGATGGGGAAAAACACCAAGGCTTGAGACAACCTGAGAATGGAAATCTCCGCCACGCAATCGGCCGCTTCCCTGGGGCGCGACGGGTGTCTCCGCGCCGATAATGTTGTAAGATGCTTTCAGCGCCCGGGCCCATAGCTCAGTTGGTTAGAGCAGCGGACTCATAATCCATCCTCGCTATTCGCATAGCCTCGCATCGGGACGTACTCTATACTAGAATCAACAGCTTAGAGATTACACGTCTGCACTCTCTCGCAGAATTTCGCACCAAATCACAAAACGAAGGGGCACCACTAGGGGCACCAGAAAAGCCCCGGCCGCCGAAGGTTCAAAAAAGGGAGGTATGTAGCTTTGGGCTGGGTCGGATCGGCGCCTCCCGGGGCATCCTGGGTGGCTTTTTGGGGCAATCCTGGAGCAGGTCGGGAGTTACGCCAAATTCACAGTTTGCCTCTACGCGCGGACGCGGAGGATGGCCCAGAAGCCGGCGGGAATTTCGGCTGGTTCACAGGATCACGTCATTGTCGCGCGGGAGGTTCGAGCTTCAGCTCGAAAACGTTTTGGTCACCACGATCCTGAAATACAATGCGCAGCGGCCAGCGAACCACGCGCTCGACCGTTAGCGGGGAGAGCTCGCCGGCCTCAACGCCGCCTCCAAGGTCGGGAGACGAAACTAAAACACGACGACCTCCGCGTCGCGAATCGGCGCCGAGATCGGCGGCATCAGCCCAGCCCCGACCCCAAGCGTAAAGGCGCTATTAACAGCCAACGCCTCTAAGCGGTCCTATGGCGCCTCGTCGATCGGTCTGGTATGAATTTCCACGAGCTCACTCCCGCAACACTAAACGCCGCATGCCTTCAGGGCGAAAACCACCTTCGATGTCTGGCAACCGTGCCTTGATGGAATAAGCCCTTCGGAAACCTCGACAGATCACGCTTGAAAAACAGCGCCCGCGGGGACTATCAGACTGGCGGCGGGCGCAGCGAGTTATCGCGAGAAGAGTTTCCGAGTCAGCGACGATACAGGAGTTGAGCGACTTCGCTCTACCCTACGACGTTACTCGCGATCAATCCCAGCGAGTGCAATGCCACGGCATACTTCCGCGAACAGGACTTCGGGAGAGTCAGGGACATTTCACTTCTACGATTAGGCCGTTACACGGCCAAGTGGATTGTTTCGGAGTCCGCTGTGACTCGGGAACAATGAGCGAAAGCGAACGCCCTGCATACCGGCTGTCCCGTCCGCGCATATTTCAGTTCGTGAGGTGGCGATTTCTCGGCAACTGACTCGC
>JAIQGB010000307.1 GCA_020072905.1 Terriglobia bacterium
CGAATGGCTATTCGAGTATCTGGATCGCCATGGGCGTGCGCAAGACCGGCGGCCATCTCACCACGCTCGAGATCGATCCCGTCAAGGTCAAACTCGCCACGGAAAACTTCCGCGCCGCCGGCGTCGATTCGCTCATTACCCTCATGCCTGGTGACGCCCGCCAAACGATTCCCACGCTCCAAGGACCCTACGAATTCGTGTTCATCGACGCCTGGAAGCAGGACTACGTCAAGTATCTCGATATGGTCCTGCCGTTGATTCCCCCAGGCGGGGTGATCATGGCTCACAACGTCACAGACCTCCGGTCGCAGTTGCTCGATTTCATTGAGCGTGTGAAGACCGACCCGCAACTCAAGACCACCTTCGCCAATCCCGGCCCGGGCGGATTCTCCGTGAGCATCAAGCAGCCCGCGAGGTAGTGGAGAAGGGGTTCGGGGTTCGGGGTTCGGGGTTCGGGGTTCGGGGTTCGGGGTTCGGGGTTCGGGACTCTCAACTCGTGTTTCGGGGTTAGGAGCTCGGCGTCGATCTTCGGGTTTCGACTTTCCACGCGGCATTCCTCTGGCCGCCAAGACGGCGGCGTTGCCTCGCCGCCTGTGTTGTGGTCTCACCGAAAAACCCAGGGGAGCGCTTCGAGCTCCCGCGGACGCGCGCAGGGCTCCACTCGAACACAGGGACGGGGAAAACAGGCTCTACTCTGGCGGCAACCTGAAAACTCTCCACGATTACGTCGCGGGCGCGGCGGGTGGCGCATACATCGCGCCGTTTGCGATGTGTGCGAGGCGGGTAGCCACGGCACCGCTCCCGTGCCGTGGGCTTTGCCACGATGACGAGGGTTACGAACCCGCGGCATATACAACATGCCGTGGCTACCAACTTTAACTCCTGGTTCTCAAGGCGGCGAAGAGATAACCTTCTGGACAGCTCGTTGAGGCGGCGGGTAACGCAGCCGTTCACCCTAACGCCGAGAGGCGGGGTAGCGAAGGAGAGGAGGATGCGATGCGACAAGTTCGGCATCATTCTTGGAAGCCTGTCGTGGGGTCTTGCCTGGTGGTGTTCTGTCTGCTTGCCAGTCCAAGGGGAAGAGCGCAGACCACGCCGACGGATGCTCCTCCCACGAACTCGGGGCTTCCTTCCGTGAGATTTCGTGAAGCGACGGTGTTCATCATGCCGGGAATCGTCAACGCCTGGGGCGAGAATCATCACGAACACGAAGTCGACTCGAACAGCCCGGCGTATTGGGACGGTGATACGTTCTACCTCATTAATTCCTTTCTTCATCCCTGGCGCAACTCCGGCCCGGATTTGTTCCACCTCAGCGCGCCGGTCTCAACGCACCTGGGCAGCACCAACGATCGGTTGTGGATTTGGATCGAGAGCACCTGGAAAGACGATGATGGCACGCTCTACGGCATTTATCACTATGAGCCGGACAATGTCTGCTTCGGGAACAGCCATCTTCCCACCGCGCCCAAGATCGGCTGGCTCAGGTCGATCGACAACGGGCTAAGCTGGTCCGACTTGGGCTTTGTTCTCGCCGCTGACCCTTCTGACTTCCGCTGCGACACCCAGAGTCCCTGGGACGCCGGCGGCGAGGGTGATTTCTCCGTGATGCTGGACCGCGAGAAGGATTACTTCTACATCTTCTTCAGCAGCTATGTGAAGAATTTCCAAGAGCAGGGAGTGGGCGTCGCACGCCTGCGCTACACGGACCGCGACAACCCGGCGGGAAAGGCCCAAAAATGGTACAAGGGGCAGTTCAGCGAGCCCGGAGTAGGAGGCCATTTCACCCCGATCTTCCCCGCCAAGGTCGACTGGCATGGGGGCAATGCTGACCTCTTCTGGGGCCCGGCCATTCACTGGAATACGTACCTGAATACCTACGTTATCCTCCTCAACCATGCAATCGATTCGAAGATGACGCAAGAAGGCATCTACGTTACCTTCAACTCCGACCTGGCGAACCCGAAAGGCTGGAACGAGCCGCAGAGAGTTCTCGACCGGAATGCGATCACGCAGGCCATTCGCGGCTTTCCCGTCGACCTATCGAACGGTTGGTATCCGGAAGTGATCGGGACGGCGGAAGGAGAGACGGACAAGTTGTGCGGGCGCACCGGCCGATTCTTCATGAAGGGAATGTCGCGCCTGGAAATCGTCTTTCTTAAGCCAGGTGAAAAGAGTGAATGATCGGAGCGCCTTCTAAACAGGCAGCGGCTTAGCGGAGACCTGCCGTTTAGGTCTGCCGCTTGCGTTCGTTTGATTGCCAAAGCCGCGGACCTTGAACCATTGCCGATTTTCGATGGCTGATTGACGATTGAAGGGATCGAGAATCGTCAATGTTCCAGATCCGCGCTTGAATCTTTCCCAGCGTCATTAGAATACTTCCATGTGAGGATGGTGGGGTTTCGGGGAGGCCGTTCTGCGCTGAGGCCCGACCGAGCGGGGTCGAGAGCCTGGCGTGTAGATCGGCCCCTCGCCTTCTTCTCCAACGCTGTGGAAGAATCTACCCGCTTTTGCTGGCGTCGGCCCCTGGTCCTACCTGAACGTAAAGCCAACGCGGAAGGCGACGAAGCGGGTAAATTGACTGCGAAATTGATTGATGTGGTCCTGGTCGCGAACATCCAAACGCAGGCCAACGTGCCTGGCCATCCAGAGGTTGATGCCACCCCCGAGGTTGAACCCGCTCTCGAACGCCGTGCGATCGCCGAAGTACAGGCTGTAACCTCCCGTTATGAAAGGCTCGACCCTCCGCTGGTTCTTCTTCCCGAAGAAGTGGTACGACGCATTGGCTGACCCGATACCAATCCCTATCCGGCCAAAGCTCCATTCGGGAGCTGCGTAACCAAATTCGACGCCCAAGCCCAATCCCTTTTGGACAAACACTTCCCCGCCGAAACCCGCGTTAACGCCGCCCCGTTCGTGGAAGAAGTAGTCCGCAGGCAGCGAATCGAAGTTGGGAAACACAGATTGGTAATAGGCCGAATTGACCTCATACCTGGCATTCGAGAGGATGGGGGCAATAAAGGCGTACGCCTGCCCAAGATTTATTCCGTCGGCGGGCTGGGCAATGCCGGAAAGCGGTAGGCAGAAAGCAGAAGGCAGGCGTCATCGAATTACCTCAGTGTGAGGCCGAAGCGGAACTCGACAGGATTGCCGCCAGGGATAACATTCTCAAGGGCTCCGTAACTGACGAACAACCTGTATTCCCGGACTTCGAACCTTATGCCGAGATGCTTGGTGGGCCAGGCAATCAAACCCTGGCTGAAGTAGTGGCCCGTTCTATCCTGTCCCGGGTCGAAAGGATAGGTGTACCCGTGAGTGTTGATGTTGCCGTGCAAAGAGCTGAACCCGGCGCCGAAAAAGGGCTCAACTTTTAGCTCGGTGCGGGAGCGGAGAAAGTGATAGGACATCCCGACTGAGCCGATGGTGATTCTGTTGTCCGGGCTGGTAACCGTGGTCCCGACGTCCCCGCCTGCGGCGAGACCTTTATAGATGAACAAATCTCCGCCGACTCCGGCAACGCCCTTGCCCTGCTTCGCATTGCGGACACCGAAAAAGACGTAGCCTTCGCCATAGGATTTATATCTATTCTCTGTCTGCGCGCGCCCAGTGGCCGGGACGACCAACAGCAGAGCGCATATCGTTATCGCAATCGTTCTTCTCATAACTACCTCCTTCAATCTCAGCGCCTCAAATCAACACACCTCCGCCCCGTCACCGCAGCCCCATCCTGCCAATCGCCAGCCGGGAGGCTGTGACGCAACTGAAAAACTATTTCGTTGTGTAGAGTCGGCGCGTGCCGAGGTCAAGCTCGGCGCTACAACGTCGTGTCAGCTCGCGGACGGCCCAGGAAGTGTCGAAGAAGAATGATGGCTAGTCCGCTTACCCCCAGCAGGGTCACGCCCGCCCAGACGTAAAACAGGAAGCTGGGCGAGCCGGAGTAAAGCAGAGCGTCCAGCAACATGTTGAGGGGGTGTGGAACGCCGGGCAGCATCTGCGTAGCGAGTAGAAATTCATCAAGGTCGCGGGTCTGGCTGCTGTCACCGTTTAGGATGGCGCTCTGGAAGATATACCAGTAGGGGCGATAGGTCAGGTAGAGCGTGACGGAGGAGAACAACAAACCCCCCGCGCTGGTCAAGATAACGATCGTCGCCACGGGCCGGGCGCGCTGAGCCGCCGGCCGCACACTGCGGCGACGACCGATTATCAGGATCGATGTGGCAGCCACCCCGAGCCCGAAGAAGACGAGAATCATGAGCCCCGAGATACTTACCACCGCGGCGTTCCGTCTGGAAGTATTCCGCCCAAAGGCCGATTCCCCCGCCGGCCCTGCGTGGCGCCCCTTAACGGGGTCGAACTTTGCCGCGAGATAACTGAAGAGCGCGGCTTCCGCTTCATTCCCTCCCCTCTCGGAGGACGCCTGGAGTTGGCTGTAGGCCATAGCTTGGAGGGTTGTGCCCATCCAGTGTTCCTGGTCGGTGCGTCCCTGCGAATCAATCAACTGGCCAAAGCGCGCCACAGTCCAGTATTTTGCGCGCCCGCCTTTCCGATCGCCTTTGGCTTCGAGGTCTGCCCCAGAGTGAAGAAGCAATTTGGCAAACCGTTCGGAATTCTCGAAGGCATGCATGGGCAGATCGATCTGCGCTCGGGACTGCACCTCGTACGGGTCGTAGAAGCTGTAACGCGGCACGACCCGGCGATTGAGCTGCGCGACGCGGTCAAGGTAATCATCGAATTTCGGCGACTGGAACGCCGCCGTCATGGCGCTCTGCCAAGCTTGCTCTTGTTCCTTTGTAGGCGGAGATCCGCCACCTTGCTGAACATTCGACTGAGGAATCGACTCCGCCGTGATCAAGTGAAAGAGGGCATTCTGCGGGTCCCATCGCTCGAGCTTCTCGACCCACCTGCCGGTTTCTGTCAGCCGGGGGTAGCGCATGCCGACGACGGCGCAGACCCAGAGGAGGTTCGGGTCGAGGCGGGTGGCTTCCTCAGCCAAGCGGGCGCTCTCGCGGGGATCCTGGAGGCGGACGGCGCAGAAGGCCAGCCCCTCGGGGTCGTGACGCATTTCCGCCCGTTTGGCGAGAGCCTCAAAGTCCGGCTGGGTTTTGCCGGGCGCGGTCCGAAACACAAAGGACCAGGACTTCATCGCAACGTCGAACGCCTGCCGGAACGGTGGAGCAGCGAAGAACAGCAATCCCGCCAGCACGCACGCGCCGCCGATGAGGAGTGCCGCTTTGCGCAGGGTTGCACTCTTGGCGAAAAGCCCTCCATCCGGAACCATGCCCTGGCCGCGGCCGGGGATAAGAAGGGATGCAAGGGCATGCTTGGCGAGGACACTCGAACCGCCCAGCGCCCACATTGTCCCCGCCCAAGCGCCATTGTCCCCGCCCAAGCGCCTTCCACGTGGTTCAGCTCGCCCCGCATGGCCATGCCCCAGTCGCGCGTGTCGGCCGGCGCGATACGAATCGCTGAATCCAGCAGCAAGGTCGCAGCTTGACGGAGACCCGTTTCCAGCACCGATGTCACCCACTACAGAAGGCGGGTTGCCGCACCAACGAGCGCGGGCGCGCTTCGGCCAGCCTGGTCCTGGCCAATTCCAATCCATTCGGCGTCAACCGGTACGTGTGCCGCGGCGGGACGCCGTCTTCGGTCGCCACCCAGCGAGCTTCCAACAACCTGTGCTTTTCAAGGCGCATGAGGATGGGGTAAAGCGTCCCGGACTTCAGCCCAGTTTTGCGGCTCAACTCGTAGCCGTAGCGCCAATCGGTGGGGCGCTCAACGAACCTTTCCAGCACGAGGCGAGTTTCAGGAGATATGCGGAGAGTCTTCACGGAAGAAGTCTACATATATAGATTACATTTGTCAAGCACTTTCTTCACCCTGGGTCGCTTTGATATAGCGATGGACGCCTCCCCAGCGGCCCACTCTCCTGCACGTCTTCCTGGAGGATTGGCTTCGCGAGGCCAAGATGGTGAGCGAGAGTGCCAAGGGGCTGGGGCCCGATTATGTGGCAGTAAGACCCGATCAACTCATCGAGCTCTACAGTCCGTCGAAGACCTAAAGTCAAGGCTAGCTGTCGTCGGGACCTTCGATCTCCGGCTCCGCGGAGCCACGCACCGCTTTCTCAACCTCCCGCCAGGTGTCGCGCTGTTCGTTCGTGGCCTGCTCGAACTTTTTCAATTCCTCCGCGGCCGCCGAAGCGTCGCCGCGCTTCTGGTGGAGTTGCCACAAGCGATAATGCGCCGTGGGGTTGTCCGGGTCGAACCGCTCGGCGAATTCCAATTGCTGCCTCGTCTCCTCCAGGTTGCCCTGGGCTTCCAGAGCGCGCGCCAAGCCGAGCAGGGTTGCACTCTTGGCGAAAAGCCCTCCATCCGGAACCATGCCCTGGCCGCGGCCGGGGATAAGAAGGGATGCAAGGGCATGCTTGGCGAGGACACTCGAACCGCCCAGCGCCCACATTGTCCCCGCCCAAGCGCC
>JAIQGB010000308.1 GCA_020072905.1 Terriglobia bacterium
TGAAATCATGGGGACGGTGGTGCTGGTAACGATTGTCATCTCCTCCATCGGATTACTGGTGGGCGGCATTGGGGTCATGAACATCATGCTGGTCTCGGTCACGGAACGGACGCGCGAGATCGGCGTTCGCAAGGCCATCAGCGCCCGCCGGACTCAGGACAAGGGGCCTCCGCGCTCGGTGGGAGGTTGAGTCTTCTGGCATTGCCCGACTTGTTTCCGATCCCCCAGGCATGAGAAGATTCCCTCAGAAGCGGAATCCCGCTCTCGGCTGAGGACTCACGCTTCCCGGTCCCAGACTGCCGGAGGGCCCGCGCATGCGCCGGGATGTCATTTCGGCCGTCCCACGACATAGCGTCCGCGAAAACCTGCTGCTGGCGCTCGATACGCTGCGGACGCACAAATTTCGCTCACTCCTCACTGTCCTGGGCGTGCTCATTGGGACGGCGACGGTCATCGGTGTCGCCTCCATTTTCCAGGGCTTAGACCACCAAGTGGTCGATCTGGCCAACCAGTTCGGCACGCGGACGATCTGGGTCTACAAGCTCCAGATCGGGTTCGCCCAGCGCCTCACCCGGGAGGAGCGGCTCCGCAAGCCGCTCACTTACGATGACGCCATGGCCATCCGCGACCAGTGCCCCGCCGTGGAAGAAGTCTCTGTCATGCTCTTCCACGAATTCACCGAGTTCGGCCTTACCCCCACGAGCGTCAAATACCAGGGCAAAGAGATGGTGGATGCCCAGTTCAGCGGCGCGACCCCCCAACACCTCCAACTGGTGAACGCCACGCTCGTGGACGGCCGGTTTTTCAACGAGACCGACGAGCTGCACCGCCGCGATGTCGCCGTCATTGGTAACGAAGTCGTAAAGCGTTTCTTCGATCATGAAGACCCGGTGGGTAAAACCATCCTGGTGGATGGCCATGCCCTCGTGATCATCGGCGTGTTCGGCAAGTTCAAGGAGCTCCTCGGAGAGAACAGCGATGACCGCACCGTCCTGATCCCCTACTCCACCTACAAGAAACTCCATCCCAGCGCCCGCGAGAACTTCATCTCCGTGCTCGCCTATCCGGGAAAGGTGAGCCAAGCGCTTGACGAGCTGACCGGACTTCTCCGGCGCCGACGCCACGACAAGCTCAACGATCCCGACAGCTTCGGGACGGCGACAGCGGATTCCTTCGTTCGCGAGTTCCGCGCCATCATGAGCACAGTGGTCCTGGTCACCGTGGTGATTTCCTCTATCGGCCTGCTGGTCGGCGGCATCGGCGTGATGAACATCATGCTCGTCTCCGTCACCGAGCGCACGCGCGAAATCGGCGTGCGCAAAGCCATCGGCGCCCGCCGCCGGGACATCACCTGGCAGTTCCTCCTCGAGGCCATGGCCCTGACGGGGGCGGGAGGAATCCTGGGAATCCTCCTCGGGTGGACGTTCAGCCTTCTGATCCGCACCTTCGTCCCGCAACTGCCCTCGACGGTCCCACTCTGGTCGGTGGTGACAGGATTCATCGTGGCCGTCAGCATCGGACTGCTCTTCGGCATGTGGCCCGCCGTCAAAGCCTCACGCCTTGACCCCATCGTCGCGCTGCGGTACGAGTAGGCTTGGCGACTTGCCGCTGGCCCGTTG
Organism: Terriglobia bacterium; assembly: GCA_020072905.1. Taxonomy (GTDB): domain Bacteria; phylum Acidobacteriota; class Terriglobia; order UBA7540; family UBA7540; genus JAIQGB01. The sequence goes on from JAIQGB010000308.1 coordinate 1,620, forward strand.
GCGTGCGAGAATGGCAGGAGAGAGACGGTCATGGCCACGAAGACCATCCCACGCTGGAACGAATTCCTCACCGCTGCCAAGGAAGGCGAGAAATGCGAGTGGGTGGACGCCGAGGTCGTTCTGATGACACCAGTCAACTTTCTCCACGAGATCGTCCTCACAAATCTCGCCAAATCCCTGGGCCGATATTGCGATGCAAACCCGGGATGGGTTTGGGTCCTTTCCAACGCCGTATTCACGATGTCTTCGGGGAACTGGCGCTGCCCGGATGCCTCCCTCGTCCGCAGAAGCCGGCTGCCGGCGGACATCACCTCATTGACTCGGGTTGAATTCGCTCCGGATGTCGCCTTCGAAATCCTCTCACCCAGCGACACTCCCAGCCGAGTGCAGCGGAAAAGGCAGGATTACCTCGGAAGCTGCGTCATCCAGGTGTGGATTGACCCGGAAAAGGGCTTGGTTGAACTCATCGAACCGGACCGACCTCCCCGCTATGTTCAAGGAACTCAGCCTCTCGCTATCACTTGCCTCCCGGGGTTCGAGCTGATCCCCCAAGACCTCTTCAAGATTTAGCCTCTCGACGCCGCGCCCCGGCCCGCCTAGAATAGGTCCCTCTTGCCCGTGGACAAGACGACCCAACCCGACGTCGGGCACGGCGCCGCGGCCTCACGCGTCCCCCCGAACCCACCCGAGGCCTTGACCGAGGTTCAGCCGGGCTTTCGCCGCCTGGGCCTCGAGTGGCCACGCTTCAGCGGTTGGCAATGGAAGGTGCTGATCGTCCTCACCCTCATCAACCTCCTCAACTATTTCGACCGCCTGATCATCAACCCTATGTTCCCCTACCTGAAAGAGGAGTTCGGGGTGAGCGACTCGCGGCTCGGCTTGCTGGCCTCCGCCGTGATCCTGGTTCATTCCCTGGCCGTGCTGCCCTTTGGGTTCTGGTCCGACCGTGGCCCGCGGCAGAAGATCATGGCCTTCGGCGTTTTCCTCTGGAGCGCAGCCACCGCCCTCTCCGGAGTCGCCACAACCTTCGGATCCTTGCTCTTGACGCGGGGAGTGGTGGGAGTCGGCGAGGGTGCCTATGCGCCCGCCGGTACCGCAATGATCTCCGACTGCTTTCCGCACAACTTCCGCGCCCGCGTGCAGGGCGTCTTCAACATGGGAATGCTGGTGGGCGGCGTGCTGGGCCTCGCGGCGGGAGGTGTGCTCTCCCAGTGGATCGGCTGGCGACACGCTTTTTACCTGGTGGGAGTGCCAGGCTTCCTGCTCGGCCTTGCCGCCTACCGGCTGCGAGTTCCCCTCCCGGCGCCCACCGAGAAGCCGCCGGCGATTACCAGCCTGCTCAAGATTCCCGCCTACCTCATGGTGCTGGCAGGAGGGCTGTTCGCAGTCTTCGCGAGCACGGCCTTCATCACCTGGGGGCCCACCTTTGCCATCCGCTACCACAGCCTGAGCATCGCGCAGGCCGCCTCCTGGATGGGATTGATCGTGCTGATGGGCTCGGTGGGTGGCGTGTTGCTGGGCGGCTATATCGCGGACGGCCTACAGGCTCGATGGGCCTTTGGCCGCGCCATCACCATCGGGGCGACGCTCCTCATCGGAACACCTTTTCTCTATGTCTCCGTAACGACGGACTCTCTCTTCCAATTCTTCCTATGCCTCTTTGTATCGAGCTTTCTCCTCACCTGTTACCACGGTCCGGCCACAGCCGTCATCCACGACCTGACGCCCGAGCGCGCGCACAGTTTCGCCTTCGCCCTCTACCTCCTCGTAATTCACCTGTTTGGAGACACCATGGCGCCGGTGCTGGTGGGCAGAGTTTCCGACCTGAGCGAACTCCGCCACGGCCTTCAAATCGGCGTCGCCGCCAATTTCGTTGCGGCGGTGTGTTTCCTCATTGTGGCCGCGGTCATCTACCGGCAGTCGCGGTCGAACCACCGGCCCGCCCACTCTTGAATCTCGCCGCCGCCTCGACTTCCCTCAAGATTTCCTCGATGTCGCGCGCCGTCGTGCGCGGGTTCATCACCACAGTGCGGAAAACCCTTCGCCCGCCGAGCACCGGCGTCGTATCTCAGCTCGACTGCGTAAGGCGTTAGCGGCTCCACGAGTGTCAGCAGGGATTGAAATGATGCATCCAGCCCCGCGCAGGCTGCCACCAGTTTCGAGAGGTTGTGGGTGAAGGGAAAATCCTTTCCGGCATGAACCAGAAAAGCCTTCAGGCACTTCTCGACGACCTGCTGAGCGTGAAAGCACGCCACATCCAATGCCCCGGCACCGAACGATGCCTCCATGGCGACACGATCGCTTTGCGCCTTGCGGAGCCAGCCGTGAACCAAGCTACCCTTTTCTCTCATAGAGGATGACGCCTTCGCGCAGTGCGGTCGAGACAAAAGCCTGGGGGACGGCGCTCCATTCCAACACTTCCTGGGGCGTATAGACGACGACTTCGAACTCGGCGGGCAGGTCCGCCAGCGCAGAATAGAGTGGCGCCGAACGCCGATACCGCGGCAACTCCGACTGCTGGATAATCAACAGGTCAAAATCACTCTCCGGGCGGGACTCACCGCGAGCGCGGCTCCCGAAGAGGATAATCCGCTCCGGCTCCATCACTCTGCAGATGCGCGCCAGCGCTTCGTCCAGGAGCTCCGGCGTGCCGCTCATCGGGAATCCCCTCGAAATTCGCTCCGGCGTGGGCACAGGCCTTCTCTCTCTGGGCAGGTCCCTGTGCACGCCACACATCGTACTACATCGAACTGCGCCTTGCATCGTGCCATCGAGATGAGGATTAGGAGGATCGCAGGGACGCGCGAGGGTCTTCTACGCGAATAAGGCTTTCAGGCTTTCGGTGTACGGGTCGCGGGCGATGCCGCGCTCCGTGATGATGGCGGTGACGTAGCGGTGCGGCGTGACGTCAAACGCCGGGTGGCGCGCGGCAACATTCTCAGGCGCGGTGGGAACCCCCGCCCAGTGAGTTACTTCGAATGGAGTCCGCTCTTCGATGGGAATCAGCTCGCCGGAGGCGAGGCTCATGTCAATCGTTGAGAGCGGCGCGGCTACGTAGAAAGGGATTTGGTTCTCCTTCGCCAGCACGGCGACGGAATAGGTGCCGATTTTGTTCGCCACGTCGCCGTTCGCGGCGATGCGGTCGGCGCCTACGATCGCCGCCTTGATATCGCCTTGCTTCATGAAGTGCCCGGCCATGTTGTCGGTAATGAGGGTGACGGGGATGCCATCTTTGGCCAGCTCCCAAGCCGTCAGCCTCGCGCCCTGCAGGAATGGCCGAGTCTCGCCGGCAAAGACGTTGATTTTCTTCCCCGCGGCGACGGCGGAGCGAATCACCCCCAGCGCCGTACCGTAGCCGCCTGTGGCGAGCGCGCCGGCATTGCAATGCGTGAGAACGGTGCCGGACTCCGGCATCAGCGCCGCGCCGTGCCGGCCCATCGCTTCGTTGATGGCGATGTCTTCGGCGAGGATGCGCTTGGCTTCATCCTCCAGGCACGCTTTGGTAAAGGCAATGTTTTGCGCATCGGTCGTGTGGCAAGAATGAGAATTCTTGAACGCGGTGCGCATTCGCTCAATGGCCCAGAAGAGGTTGACGGCCGTCGGGCGGGTTTTGCCGATGGCTTCCGCGATCGTTTCAAAGTCCGCGCGCAATTCGGGAATCGTTCGCGCGCCGGAGTTCTTCACTCCCAGCGCCACGCCCATTGCCGCCGCCACGCCAATCGCCGGCGCGCCGCGGATCACCATCGAGC